>JAASTF010000378.1 GCA_021767525.1 Paracoccaceae bacterium | reverse complement strand
TTACCTTCCTGATCTGGGTGATGGTGATTGTCGGCGGATCGGGCAATAACCTGGGCGCTGTCCTGGGCGGCTTCCTGATCTGGTTCCTGTGGGTGCAGGTGGAACCGATGGGCCTGTGGCTGATGCAGACCATCACCAGTGGAATGGCCGAGGACAATTGGCTGCGCGGGCATCTGCTGGAAAGCGCGGCGCATATGCGCCTGCTGACGATGGGCGTGATCCTGCTGCTGGTGCTGCGGTTCAGCCCTCGGGGCCTGCTGCCCGAGCGCTAAGCAAGCGATCACAAAAAAGGGCGGCCCAAAGCCGCCCTTTCTTTTATCGGGTAACCCGGTTCAGGCGGCCAGACCCAGCTTGTAGACGTGGATTTCAAAGGTCGGGTGCTGTTCGGCCCCCACCACGTTTTCTTTGTAATGCCGAAAAGTCGAGCGCCAGTAAGGCTGGATCACCACGCCCTCGTCGCGCATGATCTGTTCCAGCTTGGCCATGCTCTCGCGGCGTTCATCGGCATCGGCGATGGACATGGCGCGCGCAAGTTCAGCATCGAATTCCGCATTGGAAAACCCGCTTTCATTCCAAGGCTCGCCCGAGCGATAGGCCAGCGCCAGCACCTGCACACCCAGCGGACGCTGCGCCCAGTCGGTGGTCGAAAACGGGTATTTCGCCCAATCGTTCCAGAAGGTCGCACCAGGCAAAACCGTGCGCTTGACCTGGATGCCCGCGTCGCGAAGCTGCGCGGCCACCGCATCCGAGGTGTTGCGCCGCCAGGTATCGTCGATGGAAATCAGGTCATGCTCGAAATCGGCCATGCCGGCCTCTTCCATCAGGGAGCGGGCGGCGTCGGAGTCGTGCGTCGGGGCGCCGATATCGGCATATTCGGGATGAATTGGGCAGACATGGTGGTTCTCGGCCACCGTACCCCGATCGGCGTAACCGAGTTGCAGGCAGATCGCGTTGTCCACGGCCATCGCCAGCGCGCGGCGCACGCGCACGTCGGCATAGGGCTGCTGGCCATCCACCTCGGCCAGCTGGTTGGGGCGTACCACCAGCGTATTGGCGGTCACAGTTTCGGATTTGACCCAGCCGATGCTGTCGAAGATGTCGATATACTCGTCGAGGCTTTCATACACCATGTCGACCTCGTCGGAATCCGCCGCAGCCAGAATCGCGGCCTGATCTGTGCCGAAATCGATATACTCGATCCGATCCAGCATGGCCTCGCCGATGACACCCTTGCCCCACCAATCGTGGTCTTCGTTGCGCACCAGAACCGACTTCACACCCACGTCGAACCGCTCTGGCAGGTAGGGGCCGGTGCCAACAGGATTTTCAAGCGGATCGCCGGTGAAAGACGGGTGCACGATGGCGGCGGGGTAGTCGGAAAAGCCCGCGATGAGGGTGATATCGGGGCTGGGCAGCGTCAGCCGAACGGTTTGGTCATCCACCACCGTGATCGCACCGTCGCGCGCCATCTTGGTATCGGGATCGACCAGACCGCCCATGCGGGACGCCATGGAATTGCCCTCGACCCCGGCATCGCACCAGCGTTCGATGTTGAAGGCCACGTCGCTTGCCGTGAACGGGTCGCCGTTGTTCCAGGTCACACCCGGGCGGACATTGAGGGTGTATTCGCTGGCGTCTTCGTTCACCGACCAGTCCTCCAGCAGAATACCGCGGAACGAGCCGTCGCGGTTATATTCGACCAGGTACTCCAGCCAACCGCGCGTGAAGTTCGACATTTGCGGCCAGTCGAAGGTGCGTGGGTCCTTCAGCGCCTTCACCGTGCTTTCGATGCGCAGCGTGCCACCCTTTTGCATATGGGCCGCGGCCCGCGCCGGCTGGGCCACGCCGATCAGCGCGTAGGCCGCGGGGATAGACACGCCAAGTGCGGTCGCCCTGGTCAGGAATTCACGCCGTGACAAGGTGCCATCGGACACCTCTTTGGCATAACGGGCGGCGGCGGGATGAATGGATTTCTGGCGGGTATCGGGCATGACCTGAGTCTCTTTGGTTGTTCGGGAAAGGAAAATTGCACGCAGTATCGCGCTTGCCCGAAGACCGGGCCTTTCGAGAGCTCACTTCAAAATAGATCGAAAAAGCCCCGGGTCCATCGCCGTGCCTAACGCGAGCGGAACAGCCCGCCCAGGATCCCCCGCACCAACCGCTTGCCGGTGGTGCCGCTCAGTTCCTTGACCAATGCCTTGCCAAGTGCGCCGGTGATCGTGTCGCCCCGGCTGTTGGAACGCGTGCTGCGGCTTGTCGAGCGGCCCACCCGGTCGGCGGTATAACGGCGTCCGGCGTTGAATTCGCGCAGTTTCATGTCCTCGGCAGCCTCTTCCGCCGCCTCGGCCTCGGCCGCGGCTTTCGCGGCCTCTTCTGCACGCCGCGCCAGGATTTCATGGGCCGACTCGCGGTCGATCCGCGCCTGGTATTTGGACTTGAGCGTACTGGCGTCGATCACAGCGCGGCGCTCGGCCCCGGAAATCGGCCCCAACCGCGACGACGGCGGACGGATCAGCGTGCGCTCGACCATGCCCGGCACGCCCTTTTTCTGCAGCATCGAGGTGACGGCCTCGCCCACGCCGACCTGCATGATCGCCTCTTCGGTATCAAAACGCGGATTGTCGCGATAGGTTTCGGCGGCCATCCGCAATTCCTTGCGGTCCTTGGCGGTGAAGGCGCGCAGCGCGTGCTGCACACGGTTGCCCAGCTGGCCCAGGATATCCTCGGGCACGTCCGCCGGGTTCTGGGTGATGAAATACACCCCCACCCCCTTGGAGCGGATCAGGCGCGCGACCTGCTCGACCTTGTCGATCAGGGCCTTGGGCGCGTCATCGAACAGCAGATGCGCCTCGTCGAAAAAGAACACCAGCTTGGGTTTTTCTGGGTCACCGACCTCGGGCAAATCCTCGAACAGTTCCGACAAAAGCCACAGCAGGAAGGTCGCATAAAGGCGCGGGCTGCCCATCAGGCGGTCGGCGGCCAGGATGTTGATCATGCCGCGCCCGTCGGCATCCAGGCGCATCAGGTCCGACAGCTCAAGCGCCGGTTCGCCAAAGAAATCTGCCCCGCCCTGGTTT
>JAASTF010000377.1 GCA_021767525.1 Paracoccaceae bacterium | reverse complement strand
GTGCTGGGCGACCCCGAGGGGCGGCCAGCGATCTACCTGCATTCGGGCTATGGGCTGACACGCTGGCCCGCGCCCGCCGAACGGGCGCTGCGGTCGGCCGGCATCGCGCTGGTGGTGCCGGTGCGCGCGGGCTATGGCGAAAGCGATCCGGCGCCGCGGCGCGGCTCTTACGCGTGGCAGGTGGCGCGCGACGTGATCTCCCTGATGGATCATCTCGGCATCGAAACAGCGCCGGTCATCAGCCACGAGGGCGACGTGCAATTCGCCTTTCAGATCGTGCAGGATTTCCCGGGTCGCGTGCGCGCGGTGTTGCCCTGCGGCGCCTGCCTGCCGTTGACCAGGCCGGAACAGATTGCCCGCATGAACAAATGGCATCGCATGATCATGGGCGGGGCGCGCTATACGCCCAAGCTGTTGCCGTTCATGATCAAGGCCGGGTTCCACCTGGCGCGCAAGGGCGGGCGGCGCGCCTTTCTGCACGCGGTGATGGGTGAATGCGCCGCCGACATGGCCCTGCTGCAAGATCCCGCTTTTCTCGAGGCGATGGTGGTCGGCAGCCACGTGGCGTTGAACGACACGCACACCGCGCACGACGCGATGTCGCGCAACGTGCTGGAGCAGGCGCGCGTCGACTGGGCGCAGGCGGTGCTGGCGGCGCGCGATCAATCCGTGCCGGTGCATATGATAAGCGGCGCGCAAGACGTGCAGGTGCCCCCCGCCACGCTGGATGAATTCCGGCAGGATTACCCCTGGATCACCTTCCATGTGTACGAGGATGCCGGCCAGCTTGTGCTGTTTGCCAAGTGGCGCGAGGTTCTGGATATTCTGCGCCCCTATCTGTGATCGGCGCGTTTTCACCCATATGGGGGATGCGCCACGCGCCGACCGGGTTCTAGGGTAAGGCAGGAACAGGGGGGTATGTCTTCGGTTCCGTGTCCTGGCAGGGGGGTTACTGTCCTGGACTTGGTATTTCGGCTATTGCCGCGTCGCGGGGCGGGTTCCCTTTCATTTCCGTTCTTGCATTATGCGACGGTCTTTTCTTTTTGGCCCTTTCGGGCTGTTCGGATCGGCCCCCGGTCGGCAGAGATGCCAGCCGGGGGTCTTTTTATGCGCCGGGCGGGATTAGAACAGGCTGCCCTGTTCTGGCGGTTTCTTGCGGGGTTTCGGCGTGCCGCCGCTGCTGCCACCGCTGCCGGCGATGCCCTTGCCGGTGGTGATGCGCCCATCGGCGAACTGGATTTCCAGCGCGCTGGCCTTGCCGGCCGATTTCGCCGTGGTCAGCACGGCGCCGCTTTCATTGCGCACCACCGCGTAGCCGCGTTGCAACGTCGCGGTATAGCCCAGCGTTTCGCGCAGCCGGTCGAGCGCGTCGATCTGGCTGCGCCAGCCCTGCATCTGGGCCTGGCCCGCCTTCGACAGGCGGCGCGACAGCCCGTCCAGATGCTCGCGCGCCTGGGTGGTCTGGCGGCGGATCGGCGCGATGCTCAGGCGGTCGGTGCGGCGGTCCAGCGCCTCGCGCTTGCGCGCGACGGCGGCCACCAGCCCGCTATCCAGCCGCGGGGCGCGGTCGGCCAGGCGGCGGCGGTCTTCGGCCAGGTGCCGCGCCAGGATCGCGGGGCGCAGGCTGCCCGCGCTTTCCGACAGCTGCACGCGGCGGCGCTGGACCATGCCGATCAGGGCCTGCGGCAGACGGTCGGCGGCGCGATCCATCCGCTGGCGCGGCCCGTCCAGCAGGCTGTCGGGCCGGGGCAGGGCGCGCGACAGATCGCGCAGGCGCTGGCCACGCAGCCCGATCGCCTGTGTCAGCGCGCGCGACAGCCGCGCGCCCTGGTTGTCGGCCCAGGCCAGCAATTCCAACCGCACCGGCACGGCCAGCTCGGCGGCCGCCGTGGGCGTCGGCGCGCGCTTGTCCGACACATAGTCGATCAGCGTGGTGTCGGTTTCATGCCCCACGGCCGAGATCAGTGGGATCTCGGACGCCGCCGCGGCGCGGGCCACGATTTCCTCGTTAAAGCCCCACAGATCCTCGATGCTGCCGCCGCCGCGCGCGACGATCAGAAGGTCGGGCCGGGGCAGGGCGCCGCCGGGTGTCAGCGCGTTGAACCCGGCGATGGCGCGGGCGACCTCGGGGGCGCATTTCTCGCCCTGCACGGCCACGGGCCAGATCAGCACCTTGCGCGGAAAACGGTCGCGCAGCCGGTGCAGGATATCGCGGATCACCGCGCCCGAGGGCGAGGTGACGACGCCAATGATTTCAGGCAGGTAGGGCAGGGGCCGCTTGCGTTCGGGGGCGAACAGCCCCTCGGCCTCTAGCGCCTTCTTGCGCTTTTCCAGCATCGCCATCAGCGCGCCCATGCCGGCGGGCTTGATATCCTCGATGACGATCTGATAGCGCGACTGCCCGCCAAAGGTGGTCATGCGGCCCGTGGCGACCACCTCCATCCCTTCTTCGGGCTGCACCGACAGGCGGCTGGCGACGCCCTTCCAGATCACGCCATTCAGAACCGATTTGTCATCCTTGAGGTCCAGGTAGATATGCCCCGAGCGCGGCCGGCTGACGCGGCCCACCTCGCCGCGGATGCGGATATGGCCAAACTCGCCCTCGATCACGCGCTTGATCGCGGTCGAGATCTCGGTGACCGAGAATTCGGGCTCGTTCATGCCGGGAAGGGGGTCGTCGATCAGGTCGGACATGGGGCCTCGCTTGCCTCTGCTTCGGGGGCAGCTTAGAACGCGGCGCAGACAAGGCCAAGACGGAGTGCGCGGCATGAACATCCTGATCCTCGGCGGCGGTGGCCGCGAACATGCGCTGGCCTGGGCGGTGCTGCAAAACCCCAAATGCGACCGGCTGGTGGTGGCGCCGGGCAATGCGGGCATCGCCCAGATGGCCGAATGTGCCAGCCTTGATATCGAGGACGGCGCCGAGGTGGTGAATTTCTGCGAGGCCGAGGCCATCGATTTCGTCATCATCGGCCCCGAGGCGCCGCTGGCCGCAGGCGTGGCCGACCGCCTGCGCGACGCCGGTCTGCTGGTCTTTGGCCCGTCGAAAGAGGCGGCGCGGCTGGAAGCCTCGAAAAGC
>JAASTF010000376.1 GCA_021767525.1 Paracoccaceae bacterium | reverse complement strand
CGGCCCGCCGACACGCCGGCGGCGATCAGCTCGGACGACACGGCGGCGGCGCGGCGCTGCGACAGGTCCAGGTTATAGCCCGCGTCGCCGGTGTTGTCGGTGTGGCCCAACACCTGCACGGTCGAGTCGGGATAGCGTTGCAGGCTTGCGGCGACGCTGCGCAGCTCGTCGCGGATCGAGGGCGCCAGCATGGCGCTGTCGGTGGCGAACAGGATGTCCTGCGACATCGACACGATCAGACGGTCGCCGGTATTGTTGATGGTGGCGCTGTCGCCCAGGCTGCGGCGCAGCTCGGCCTCTTGCGCATCCAGCCCGTAACCGATCGCCCCCCCGGCGGCCGCACCGATGGCCGCGCCGCGGATCGCGTCGCGCGCCCCGTCATCGCCGCTGATTGCGCCCACGACACCGCCAAGGATGCCGCCGGCAATCGCGCCACGGCGGGTGTTTTCACCAGGCTGCACGTTGCAGGCCGTGGTCAGCAACAGCGCGGCACCGGCCGCGAGAAGGGGAAATTTCATTGCTCGGGTCATGTCTTTATGCCTTTGAACCGTTGTTATTTTCCGCGCACGGAATAGGCGGAACATACGCCAAGCGCAGGCGCACCCCAACATCACATTGCGGGAAATTCGGCGACATTCCGCGCATCCGCCCGTCAGGCCCCGGTGCGCGCGCTTTCCCAGGCCAAAAGCGCGCGTTTCACCGGCAGGCCCCAGTGATAGCCGCCCAAGGCACCCGATTTGCGCAGGGCGCGGTGGCAGGGGATCAGAAAGCTGACCGGGTTGCGCCCCACCGCCGTGCCAACCGCGCGCACCGCGCGGGGTCGCCCAATGGCCTGGGCGATATCGGAATAGGTGGTCACGTGGCCCGTGGGCACCTGCATCAGCGCCTCCCACACCTTGATCTGGAAGGGCGCGCCGATCATGTGCAACCGCGCCTCGCCCTTTTGGGCAAATCCGGCCTCGACCCAGCCGCGCAGGGCTTCGGCATCTTCGACATAGGTGGCATTGGGCCAGCGCGCGCGCAGATCGGCCATTGCCTCGGCCTCGCCGCTTTCCTCGGCGAAGGCCAGGCCGCACAGGCCCAGGTCGGTGCCCATCGCCAGGGTCCGGCCGAACGGGCTGTCGAACCAGCCCCAGCGGATCACCAGCCCCGCACCGCCGCGGGCGTAATCGCCGGGGCGCATCGCCTCCCACCGCAGGAACAGGTCGTGCAACCGCCCCGCGCCCGACAGGCCCGCACCATCCGCGGCCTCAAGCACCGTGTGGCGATTTGCCAGCAACTCGCGCGCCTGCCCCAGCGCCAGGTATTGCTGATAGCGTTTCGGGCTGACGCCCACCCAGCGGGTGAACAGCCGCTGAAAATGCGCCGCACTCATCCCCATCTCGGCCGACAGCGCCTCGAGCGACAGCGGCGCCTCGGCCGCATCGATCAGGTCAAGCGCGCGGCGCATGACGTGATAGTGATAGCTGCCCTCGGGCGTATGGATCGTCATGGCATGTCTCCTTTGGCACGCAGATTAGCCACGCGCCCTGCGCAGGGCGACCCGAATCCTGCGCAACCCGACTGGACGGCCCATCCCGCATCGGGCATACCGTTGCGTGACATGGCCAAGCAGCTTGATTACCACACGATCCGCGAGATCTTTGACCGCTTTCACGCGGCCGAACCCGAGCCCAAGGGCGAGCTGGAGCATGTGAATGCCTATACCCTTGTCGTGGCCGTGGCGCTGTCGGCGCAAGCCACCGACGCGGGCGTGAACAAGGCCACGCGCAAGCTGTTTCAGATCGCGGATACGCCAGAAAAGATGCTCGCCCTGGGCGAGGAAGGCGTAATCGAACATATCAAGACGATCGGCCTTTATCGCAACAAGGCCAAGAACGTTATCAAGCTCAGCCGCATCCTGGTCGAAGAGTATGGCGGCGAAGTGCCCAACAGCCGCGCCGCGTTGCAAGCACTGCCGGGCGTGGGGCGCAAGACCGCCAACGTGGTTCTGAACATGTGGTGGCATTACCCCGCCCAGGCGGTCGACACCCATATCTTTCGCGTCGGAAACCGCACCGGCATCTGCCCCGGAAAGGACGTGGTCGCCGTGGAACGCGCGATCGAGGATAACATCCCCGTCGATTACCAGCAGCACGCCCATCACTGGCTGATCCTGCACGGCCGCTACACCTGCGTCGCGCGCAAGCCGAAATGCAACGCCTGCCTGATCCGCGACCTGTGCCAATTCGAGGACAAGACCGAATGAGCCGCGTCACCATCCCCTCGGGCAGCCCGCTGGAACCGGAAATCGGATTCTGCCGCGCCGTGCGCGTCGGGCGGCATGTCGCTGTTGCGGGCACGGCGCCGATGGATGAAAACGGCCACACCGTCGGCCTCGGCGACGTTTACGCCCAGACCCGGCGCTGTCTTGAGATCGTAACCGACGCACTGGCCGCCGCGGGCGCCACACCGCGGGACGTGATCCGCACCCGCATCATGCTTGCGGACGCGGACAGCTGGCGCGACGCCGCCCGTGCCCATGGCGAAGTCTTCGCCGATATCCGGCCAGTCTGCACTTTCGTCGAGGTTTCCCGCTTTATCGATCCGGCCTGGCTGGTCGAGATCGAGGCTGACGCCATACTTCCAGAGGACAAGACCGAATGACCAAGCACCAACTGGTCGGCATCGGCAATGCCGTTGTCGACGTGATCTCGCAATGCGACGACCATTTCCTGACCCGCATGGGCATCGACAAGGGCGTGATGCAACTGGTCGAGCAAGAGCGCGGCGAATACCTGTATGACCAGATGCTGAACCGGGTGCAGATGGCCGGTGGCTCGGTCGCGAATTCCGTTGCGGGCGTGGGCGCCCTGGGGTTGTCTACCGCGTTCATCGGCCGCGTGCATGACGACGAGCTGGGCCGCTTTTACGCCCAAGGCATGGCCGAGGATGGCACCGATTTCGTCAACGCGCCCGTGCCGGGGGGCGAGCTGCCGACCTCGCGCAGCATGATCTTCGTCAGCCCCGATGGCGAGCGGTCGATGAACACCTACCTTGGCATCTCGTCCGAACTGGGCCCCGATGACGTGCCCGACGACGTGGCGGGCGGCGCTGAAATCCTGTTCCTCGAAGGGTATCT
>JAASTF010000375.1 GCA_021767525.1 Paracoccaceae bacterium | reverse complement strand
TCGCGCCGGGCCTTGGCAAGCGACGGGCGCAGCAGGCCGCCATCCTCGGCACCCAGCACGACGTTTTCCAGCACGGTGAAGTTTTCCACCAGCTTGAAATGCTGGAACACCATGCCGATACCAGCGGCGATGGCGGCCTGGCTGTCGGGGATTTCGGTCTTGCGGCCACCGATAAAGATCTCACCCGCGTCGGCCTTGTAGAACCCGTAGAGGATGGACATCAGGGTGGATTTGCCCGCGCCGTTTTCGCCGATGATGCCGTGGATCGTGCCGCGTTCGACGCGGATCGAGATATCCTTGTTGGCCTGCACGGGGCCAAAGGATTTCGAGATGCCTTTCAGTTCGATCGCGGGCGCTGTCATACCCATCCCCCCTACCCCGTGGATGCCTCATTTGTTGCAGAGGACGAGGGCCTTGGGAAGGGGGAGGTTGGGTCAGGGGTGGGATGCGAGACGGTCGTGGCGACGTTTCGCAGATAGGTGCGCCCGCCACCAGCGCGCCTGACCCGCCGCGCGGCCAGAAACGTGACAAAACCGGGGGCGCTTTTGCCGGAGGGTTTTGGCACATGATTGTCCAACGATCTTGGGGATCGGGCTGTCGGTGTCAAAAACGACCGTTTTTGGCGTGCTGGTAGTGTCATGGGGTCATGTCCGGTGAACGGATGGCGCTGACATTGCTCCTGCACGGAACCAAGGCCGCGGGCTGGCGCTTTGGTTGGCGTAGGCGCGCCGCTTGAAAGGATGAGGACCGGGCAACCATAAAGCGCTGTAGACTCTCGGTTGCGTGCGCCAGCCCCTGGTCCGGCGCTGGCACGGCTTGTCGAAACTCAGCGGGGTTGTGGAGGGGGTGGTGACGACAGAGCGCCATCGCCGGGCCGTAGGGGCGGCCCGGCGATGGCGCGGCGGCCTGTGGCGGCTATTCGCGCCGGGCGCATAGCCCGGTTGGGTCGCGCCGATGGTGGCGAGGCAAAAAAAGCGGCGCCCGGAAGCACCGCTTTCACGTTCGCGATCCAGAAAAGATCAGAAGTTCAGCGCCGGGCAGCTGTCGTTTTCGTAGTAGCTGACCACGTTGATTTCGCCGTCGATGATCTTTTGGCGGGCCTCGTCGACCGCGGCCTTCATCTCGTCTGTGACCAGCTCGGCGTTGTTTTCGTCCAGCGCATAGCCCACGCCGTTTTCGGCCAGGCCCAGCGTGTAGACGCCGGTTTCAAGGTTTTCGCCGGCCTTCATCGCCTCGTAGACGGCCACATCGACGCGTTTCAGCATCGAGGTCAAAACCTGGCCCGGGTGCAGGTGGTTCTGGTTGCTGTCGACGCCGATGGACAGGATGCCCTCGTCCGCGGCAGTTTGCAGCACGCCCACGCCGGTGCCGCCGGCCGCGGCATAGACCACGTCGGCGCCCTGGCTGATCTGCGCCTTGGTCAGTTCCGAGCCTTTCACCGGGTCGTTCCACGCCGCGGGGGTGGTGCCGGTCATGTTGGCGACGATGTTGATATCGGGGTTCACCGCCTTGGCGCCCTGGGCATAGCCGCAGCCGAAATGACGGATCAGCGGCACGTCCATGCCGCCGACAAAGCCGATCGTCCCGGTTTCCGAGGCCATCGCGGCCATCATGCCCACGAGGTAGCTGCCTTCGTGTTCGGCAAAGCCCACCTGGCGGATATTCGGCGCGTCCAGCCAGGTCACGTCGATCACCGCGAACTTGGTGTCGGGGTAATCGGGCGCCACGCTGCTGAGCGGGTCGGCCATGGCAAAGCCCATGGTGATGACGGGGTTGAAGCCGGCCTCGGCAAAGCGGCGAAGCGCCTGTTCGCGCTGCGCCTCGGATTGCAGCTCGATCTCGTTGTAGCTGCCGCCGGTTTCCTCGGCCCAGCGTTGCGCACCGTTATAGGCCGCTTCGTTGAACGATTTGTCGAACTTGCCGCCCAGGTCGAAGATGATGGCGGGGTCGGCCAGCGTGGCGCCGGCGGTCAGCGCCAGCGATGCCGCAGCGCCAAGAAGGGTTTTCATGTAGGTCATTCGCCTCTCCCAGTTGGTTGGGGGCGGGCGGTGTCGCGCCGCCCCGGTCGAGCAGTTCCGGGCCCGATTAAGGCCGCGAGGGGCCCGACGGGTCAACCCGAATCTGCCCTTTGGGCGGGGTTGCGCGGGGATGACCCGGGGTCAGCCGCCTTGGTGCCGGATCCGTGCGCGGGTGGCAGGCGGCAGGAGCCTCCGGCGGGAGTTTACTTGGCAAGATGAAGCAGGGGGCGCGCCATCACGACCGCATCGCTGGCCTGCCCGTCGGGGCGACGGTAATAGGCTTTGCGCAGGCCCGTCTGGGCATAGCCTGCCTGGTGATAAAGCGCACGCGCGGCGTGATTGTCGGCGGCGACTTCGAGAAAGGCCGAGGCGGCACCGCGTGCGCGGGCGGTGTCGTGAAACGCGGCCAGCGTGGCCGTGCCCAGGCCCTGTCGGCGATGGGCCGGGTCGGTGGCGATGGTCAGCAGCTCGACCTCGTCTGCGATGACGCGGCCCATGGCAAAGGCGCGGGCGTCGCCCACGACAAAGACATGCGGGCTGTTCAGCAGCTGGGCGAATTCCTGCGCCGACCAGGGCCGAGGATGGGTGAAGGCGGCCGCGTGCAGCCGGGCCAGCGCCTCAGTCGTCATCGAGGATCACCGGCGGCGCGTCGCGCGCGGGCGCGGCATCGGCGGGGCGGATGTAAAGCGGGGCGGGGCGGGGCAGATCCTCGCCGATCCGGTCCCGCGCCACGCGGGCGATCCACGCCGCGATATCCGCCGTCGGCAGCGCCGCATCGCGATAGTGGATCGGCCGGTTCTGTGACAACTCGAAGAGGTAGGCGACGTCCCCCGCATTCTCGCCGAGCACGAGCGTCTCCACCGGGTCGTCGAGCGGTGGCGCATCACGTGACGGATCGGCGCGGGGCAGAATCCGCGGTTCTCCCACGGGGCGGCCGTCTCGCAGTTCCTGCAGACGGTAGCCGTCGCGGCCGGCGAGGGACACGAGATGCCGCCGCTCGCCGGGCCGGGCATGGGCCGCGTGCAGCGCCTCGAAGCCCGAGACGCCGATGGCGGGCAGCCCGAGACCCAGCGCAAGGCCACGCGCGGCAGAAACCGCGATGCGGATCCC
>JAASTF010000374.1 GCA_021767525.1 Paracoccaceae bacterium | reverse complement strand
TGAGGGCGCCAACGGCGTGCAGGCGCTGGACCTGGTGGGCCGCAAGCTGGCCACCGATGGCGGCAAGCACGTGATGGCGTTCTTCGACCTGGTGAAGAATTTCATCAAGGAAAACGAAGGCAACGAGGCGCTGAAAAAGGACTTCCTCGATCCGCTCAAGGCGGCGTCGAAAGACCTGCAATCGGCGGGGATGTATTTCATGCAGAACGGCATGAAGAACCCCAACGCGGCGCTGGCCGGCTCGTATGACTTCATGCATCTCTTCGGCCATGTCTGCCTGGGCCTGATGTGGGCGCAGATGGCCAAGGCCGCGCATGAGGCGCTGGAGGCCGGCGCCGACGATGCCGAGTTCTATCGCACCAAGCTGGCGACCGGGCGCTATTACATGGCGCGCCGCCTGCCCGCCACGGCGATGCACCTGGCACGGATCAATTCCGGCGCCGAGCCGGTGATGGAGCTTGAGGCCGCGAACTTCTGAGCGCAGGGTGGGCAAAACTGCCCACCCTACCCGCCAGCCCCGGAGGCCCGTTCATGCCCAAACGCTTTCGCCTGACCCGCCGTTTCAACGCCGCGATGACCGAAGACGGCTATCGCCGCTTGCGGAAATTCGCGGACGAGGCGGGGCTGGACGAGGGCGAGGCGCTGTCTTTCCTGTTCGAGAATTTCGACAGCGTGATCGACGAGGACACGTTCGGACACCGGCTGCGCCTGTTCAATTCCGAGCTGGAGGCACGCAAACGATGAGCGGGCGCGGGACGGAGACTGCGGGAGCCTCCGGCGGGAGTTTATGGGCAAGATGAAGCAGGGGACGGTCCACCCCGCCCCGGCGCTGGCGTATCCGCATCCGGCCGGAACGGGGCTTCACCTTGCACATGGCGCAATTCTCCAGTCTGCCATGCAGGATTAGGGTAAGCGCATTAACGTTAAGGGCAGGTAAAGGCGTCCAGCTTCATCTTGCCAAATAAACTCTGCGGGGGTGTGGGGGTGCAAAACCCCCACTCCGACAGCGGTCAAAGGGAGGAACGATATGACCATCAAATTGCATTGCTTCGGGGAATCCGGC
The DNA here is from genome assembly GCA_021767525.1 of Paracoccaceae bacterium. GTDB lineage: Bacteria > Pseudomonadota > Alphaproteobacteria > Rhodobacterales > Rhodobacteraceae > Lutimaribacter. The sequence continues at coordinate 2,093 of JAASTF010000374.1, read as the reverse complement.
AACGCCTACAAGGCCGCGCTGCCGCTGGAATTGTCGGGGCTGGACTGGGAGCCCGTTTATGTCGATTTCTTCGGTGGCGCCTCGCGCAGCCCCGAGTTTCGCGCCATGAACGTGATGGGCGAGGCGCCGGTGCTGGAAGATGGCGATATCCGCCTGACGCAGTCGGGTGCGATCCAGCAATACATCACCGACAAGTCGGGCAAGTTCGGCGGTGACGCGGATCAGAAATACGAGGTGCTGCGCTGGGTGCTGTGGGACAATCACAAGCTCAGCTCGATGGCGGGCATGACGCGCTTTTTGATGAACTTCCTGCCCGAGGACAAGCGCCCTGCCGAGGTGATCGCCTTTAGCCAGGGCCGCCTGAAAGCTGCCTACCAGACCCTGAACGCCCATCTCGAGGGGCGCGACTGGATCGTGGGCGATGGCCCCACCAATGCCGATTTTTCCTGCTGCGGGTACCTGTTCTACCCCGAGCCGTTCGGCTTTGACCGCACGGAATGGGCCAATATCGATCGCTGGATGTCGAACATCCAGGGACTCGATGGCTGGAAACACCCTTATGACCTGATGCCGGGCAACCCGTCCGACCGGGCCTGAGGATCGACCGAAACCCAGCCCCGGCCAAAGCGCCGGGGCGCGAGACACTCGAAAACGTAAAGGAAGGCAACCATGACCGAAGCCTATATCTACGACGCCGTTCGCACGCCGCGCGGCAAGGGCCGCAAGGATGGCGCCCTGCACGAGGTCACATCCGTGCGCCTGTCGGCGCAGGTGCTGAACGCGCTGAAGGACCGTAACGGCCTGGACGGTCACGCGGTCGAGGACGTGATCTGGGGCAATGTCACCCAGGTCATGGAACAGGGCGGCTGCCTGGCGCGCACCGCGGTGCTGGCCTCGGACCTGGATGAATCGATCCCCGGCCTGGCGATCAACCGCTTTTGCGCCAGCGGCATGGAGGCGGTGAACCTGGCCGCCAACCAGGTCAAGGGCGGCGCGGGCGAGGCCTATATCGCCGGCGGCGTGGAAATGATGGGCCGCGTGCCGATGGGCAGCGACGGGGCGGCCATCGCCGTCGATCCCAGCGTTGCGATGGACAGCTATTTCGTGCCTCAGGGCATCTCGGCCGACATCATCGCAACCGAATACGGCTTCACCCGCGATCAGGCCGATGCGCTGGCCGTTGAATCGCAGAACCGGGCCGAAGCGGCCTGGAAGGACAAGCGCTTTGCCAAGTCGATCATCGAGGTGACCGACCAGAACGGCCTGTCGATCCTGGACCATGACGAATACATGCGCCCGGGCACCGACATGCAGGCGCTTGGCGCGCTGAAGCCCAGCTTCAAGGAGATGGGCGAGGTGATGCCGGGTTTCGACGCGGTGGCCAAGCTGAAATACCCGCATCTCGAGCGGATCAACCACATCCACCACGCGGGCAACAGCTCGGGCATCGTGGACGGTTCGGCCGGGGTGCTGATCGGCTCCAAGGAATTCGGCGAGAAATACGGGCTGAAGCCGCGCGCGCGCATCGTTCAGACCGCCAAGATCGGCACCGATCCGACGATCATGCTGACGGGCCCCGTCCCCGCCACCGAGAAAATCCTGCGCGACAGCGGCATGTCGATCAAGGATATCGACCTGTTCGAGGTGAACGAGGCCTTCGCCTCGGTCGTCCTCCGCTTCATGCAGGCGTTCGACGTGGATGATAGCGTTGTAAACGTCAACGGCGGCTCGATCGCGATGGGCCACCCGCTGGGCGCGACCGGCGCGATCATCATCGGCACCCTGCTGGACGAGCTTGAGCGCACCGGCAAGGGCACCGGGCTTGCCACCTTGTGCATCGCGTCGGGCATGGGCGCGGCCACCATCATCGAACGGGTCTGAGGCATGGACACCGCCCAGTTCGACACCCTCGCCGCGCGGATCACGCGCGGGCTGATCGATGGCGATTTCGACGTTTACGCGTCGGCCTTCGATCTACCCCTGCGTATCGTTCCGCGCAATGGCGACAGTTACGAACTGGCGGATATCGACAGCCTGCGGGCCGACTGGGCGCTTTATCGCGATGCGATCGTCATCCAGGGCGTCACCGACAT
>JAASTF010000067.1 GCA_021767525.1 Paracoccaceae bacterium | reverse complement strand
CTGATCGATTACGATCAGATTGCTGCCCTGACCGCCGAACACAAGCCCAAGATGATCATCGCCGGCGGCTCGGCCATTCCGCGTCATATCGATTTCGCCAAAATCCGCGAGATTGCCGATACCGTCGACGCCTGGGTGCTGGCCGACGTGGCGCATTTCGCAGGCCTGATCGCGGCGGGCGTCTATCCCAACCCGTTCCCGCACGCCCATGTCGTCACCACCACCACACACAAAACCCTGCGCGGCCCGCGCGGCGGCATGATCCTGACCAATGACGAGGCGATCGCCAAAAAGGTCAACAGCGCCATCTTCCCCGGCATCCAGGGCGGGCCGCTGATGCATGTGATCGCCGCCAAGGCCGTGGCCTTTGGCGAGGCGCTGCGCCCCGGCTTCAAGAGCTACCAGGAACAGGTGGTCAAGAACGCCCAGGCACTGGCCGACGAGCTGATGAAGGGCGGGCTGGACATCGTGACGGGCGGCACCGATTGCCACGTCATGCTGGTCGACCTGCGCCCCAAGGGCGTCAAGGGCAACGCGACCGAGGCCGCGCTGGAACGCGCGCATATCACCTGCAACAAGAACGGCATCCCGTTCGACCCGGAAAAGCCCACAGTGACCAGCGGCGTGCGCCTGGGCACCCCCGCCGGCACCACCCGCGGCTTTGGCGAGGACGAGTTCCGCCAGGTCGGCCGCTGGATCGTCGAAGTGGTCGACGGGCTGGCCGCTAATGGCGAAGAGGGCAACGCGGAAGTAGAGGCCAAGGTCAAGGCCGAGGTCGAGGCGCTGTGCAAGCAGTTCCCGATCTATCCGAACCTGTAAGCCGCTGCTTCAAAATAAAAAAGGGCGCGTGCCGCGGTGGCGCGCGCCTTTTGCTTTTCGGGGCAGGCCAGGTCGCTCAGGCCGGTTCGCGCAGGGTGTCGAACACCGCGCGGTTGGCGCAGGCCGGGGGCACCTGGGCTGCCACCCCGGTTTCCTGGGCCTCCAGCCAGTGCTGGCACCCTTCGGTCCATTGGCACCCCCGGCAGCGCGTCACCATCGCAGACCAGCCTTCGACCGACAGCCGCCCCTCGCGGCGTGCCTCGACCAGATCGACTCCGGCGGCACGCGCCATATCCTGAACCAACCAGAAGTGCTTGATCGGATTGCCCAGCTTGTGCATCGTGCCGTCCTCCCGTGGATGGTGCCTGATAAGCATAAGCCGCACCGCACGCGGCGGCCTTGATCCTGATCAAGTGCCCCCTTCAAGCCCCTCATGCGCCAGGTAGGCCGCGACGCAGCTTTGCACGTGGCGAAAGCGGTCGCCGCCCAGATGCTTGCCGCCATACCACCGCGTCACCACGACCACCCGGCCGGTCACGCCCGCGCGTTCCAGCATCCGCACGATCACCATTCCCGCGCCCGCCTCGCCATCGTCGCCCTTCAGCGCGGTGCCATCGGGCAAGACCAACCCCCAGCTGTTGTGGGTTGCCTTGGCGAATTTCTTGTTGCGTTTCAGCGCCTTCAGAAAGGCGGCCACGTCTTCGGCAGAATGCGCCGCGCCACCCGATACCGCATAGCGCGAGCCGCGATCGCTTAGAACATTGGGCAAAATAACCATGGTAAGGAAAATCCTACTCGCATCGCCGGGCGTTTCGGCTACACTAAACCCACGACCCGATTTTACTGCATTTTTTCAGCACCTGCATTTTTCAGCATCCAAAGGGTTTGCCATGTTCGATTTACCCAACGTCCATTTTCTGGACATGGTCGGTATTGCCGGCTGCGCCTTCTACATTCTCAACTATTCGCTGGTCGCTCTACGCCGCTTCTATGGCGAAAGCCTGACTTATTTCACCGTGAATATCTTTGCCGCCTCGATGGTGCTGCTAAGCCTGACGCGCGATTTCAACCTGGCCTCGGTGGTGATCCAGGTGTTCTGGATCGGCGCCTCGCTCACGGCCATCGCCATTCGTGTGCGTCGGCGGCGCGTGCCGGTCTGGGATCTGGATCAAAGCCGGGCAGCGGTTTCGCGCACCACCTGAATGCGCTGCGCGTTGGGCGGATGGGTGCCCAGGAACCGGTTGCCCGGATCGGGGATGCGGGTAAAGAACTCGGCCCCGCGCAGCGGGTCAAACCCCGCGCGCTTGGCGATGATCGTGCCCAGCCGGTCGGCCTCAAGCTCGAATTCTTTGGAATAGCTGCGCGCGCCCACGGCAGCGCCCAGGTCTTGCGCCGCGCGCACGCCGCTTTCGTCGGCGCCAGTCAGCGTGGCAAGCCCGGCAAAGATCACCGCCCCCGCCGCCGCGGCCTCGCGCTGGCGGTCGATATGGCCGGCGATGTGATGCGCGGCCTCGTGCCCCATGACAAAGGCCAGTTCGTCAGCGTTGCGGGCCTCGGCGATCAGCCCCACGGTAAAGGCGATCACCGGGCGGCCTTGCTTGTCCAGCGTCTGAAAGGCGTTGGGCGGCATCCCGGGGCGGTCATCCACGACGATCTGGAAATCGCAATTGGCGCGCGGCGCGGCGCGACGGCATTCCTGCTCGGCCACGGGTTCGACGGTATCGACCACATCGATGAAGTTTCGCGCCGCCGCCCGCGCCGATTGCGACAGCACGGCAGGCGCGTCGGCCGGGCGCGGCGCAGTCGGGGCGGGGCCAACGATCTGCACACAGCCAGACAGGCCCATCACGGCCAACAGGATCAAACCCAACGCGCGCATCGTGTCCCTTTCGCTCTTCCGGGGAATATAGGGCGTTTTAGCACGACACGCCGCACCCACCATCCCCCTCACGCGCAGTTGAATCGCTTGCAACGGCGAAATCCCGCCATAAACTGATCCCATGTTCAGTATCGAGCACGAATTCGACGCAACGGTGGTCACACTGGTGGACGAGGGGCAGGCCCCCTTGCAGGAAGACGTGACACTCAACGCCTTCGAAGAATGCGTGACGGTCGAACAATACGACCCCCGCACCGACAGCGTGCAAAAGATCACCCTGTCGATCACACAGGTCAAGGATCTGGCCGCCGCGCTGAACCTGCCCGAAGGGATTTACAGCCGCCGGCGCGAGTGATCGGCTACGCCGCGACCTCGAACAGCTTGTCCCGCGCGCCGTGGCCTTGCACCAACACCAGCCGCGATTTCGCCACGCCCATCGCCTTGGCCAGCAACTTTTGCACCGCCGCGTTGGCCTTGCCGTCCTCGGGCGGCGCGGTGACATAGACGCGCAAGGGCCCGTCCGCCGCGATCACGATGCGCTCGCGCGCCGCGCGCGGGGTGACGCGCAGGGCGATCCGGGCGCCGGGGTGGGCAAGATGCGACAGGTCGGGCAAATCCTTGGCCATGCCGCAACATGGACAATTCCGCGCCAGACCGGAATAGTCCATGTAAACGCGCAGCAAGGGGCACGACATGACCACGGGGTTCTATCACGACGAACGGTGTTTCTGGCATTCGGGCGGCAATTACGCGCTGACCCTGCCGGTGGGCGACCTGGTGCAGCCGCTGGCCGCCGGCGGCCTGCCCGAAAGCCCCGAGACCAAGCGGCGGTTGAAGAACCTGATGGAGGTCACGGGCCTTTTGTCGGAACTGTCGGTGCAAAGCGCGCCGCCCGCCACGCGCGACGACCTGCTGCGCATCCATCCGGCCAGCTATCTGGATGAATTCAAGGCGAAATCCGATGCCGGCGGGGGCGAGATGGGGCCGCGCACGCCCTTCGGCAAAGGCGCCTATGAAATCGCCGCGCTGTCGGCCGGGCTGGCCAAAGAGGCGTTGGAGGCGGTGCTGCGCGGGCGGCTGGATAATGCCTATGCCCTGTCGCGTCCGCCGGGGCACCATTGCCTGCCCGACTGGCCCAACGGGTTTTGCCTGATGGCCAATATCCCCATCGCGATCGCGGCGGCGCGCGCCGCCGGGCTGGTGGGCCGCGTCGCCGTTCTGGATTGGGATGTGCATCACGGCAACGGGACCGAGGCGATTTATTATGAGCGCGACGACACGCTGACGATCTCGATCCACCAGGAAAACAATTACCCCACCGACAGCGGCGCGCTGGCCGACCGTGGCCGCGGCGCGGGGGCCGGGTTCAACATGAACATCCCCCTGCCACCGGGCGTCGGGCATCACGGCTATCTGTCGGTGATAGATCGCATCGTCGCCCCCGCGCTGGAACGCTTTCGCCCCCAGGCCATCGTGGTGGCCTGCGGCTATGACGCATCGCTGTTCGATCCGTTGGGGCGCATGGCCTGCTCGGCCGACACGTTCCGCCAGATGACCGCCCGGATCAAGGATCTGGCCGCGCGCCTGTGCGGCGGCAAGCTGCTTTTGGTACACGAGGGCGGCTATTCCGAGGCTTATGTGCCCTTTTGCGGCCACGCGACCATCGCGGAACTGGCGGGCAGCGCCACCGACGCGCCCGATCCGCTGGCCGCCACGATGGACCGTCGCCAACCCAACGCCCGCGCCAACGCCTTTTACGACGGATTGATCGACGAAATGGCCCAGCAATTGCTGGCCGCCCCTTGAACGCCGCGCGCGGCTGGCCGACATAAGACGCGACAAGGAAAGGATTTTCATGCCCCCTCGCAACGATGCCGCGCTGGAATTTCTGCTGACCCGCCGCTCGCGCCCGGCAAAAACGCTGACCACCCCCGTGCCCGACGGCGACCAGCTGATGCCGCTGTTGCAGGCCGCCGCGCGCACGCCCGATCACGGCAAGCTGGAACCGTGGCGCATGATCGTGCTTCAGCGTCCCGCGCTGGACCGCCTGGCCGCGCTGGCCCGTCAGCGCGCCGCCGAGCTGGGCCATGATCCCGAGAAAGCCGATAAGGGCGCCAGCCAGTTCGAGCAGGGCAACCTGGCCGTCGCCGTCATCGAGGTGCAGAAACCCAGCGACAAAATCCCCGCGCTGGAACAGACCTACTCGGCCGGCGCGGTGTGCCTGGCCCTGCTGAATGCCGCGCTTGCCGCCGGTTGGGGGGCCAACTGGCTATCGGGCTGGCCCAGCCATGATCGCGGCTTTGTCGAAACCGGGCTGGGGCTGGCCGCAAACGAACGCGTGGCCGGCATCATCCATATCGGGACCGAGCGCAGCACGCCCCCCGACCGCCCCCGCCCCGACCTGGACCGGATCGTGACATGGATATCGGACTGATCCTCTCGGCCTTCCAGCGCACGCTGGGCCAGGTGCATGACCGCCGCTTCCTGCGCGTTCTGCTGATCGGTGTCGGGCTGACGCTGGCCTTGCTGGTGGGCGCCTATGCGGGCGTGCTGTGGCTGCTGCAAACCCTCATGGGCCCCGAGGCGACGCTGCCGCTGATCGGCACGGTGACATGGCTCGATGACCTTGTGGGCTGGTCCAGCCTGCTGTTGATGCTGATCCTGTCGGTGTTCCTGATGATCCCCGTCGCCTCGGCCATCACCTCGATGTTTCTCGAAGACGTGGCCGACGCGGTCGAAGACAGGCATTACCCCCAGCTGCCCGACGTGACGCCCGTGCCCTTTGGCGACGCGCTGCGCGACACGGTGAACTTCCTGGGCGTGCTGATCGGGGCGAACACGCTGGCGCTGATCGTCTACGCCTTCGTGTTCTGGATTCCTTTCGCGCCGCTGGTTCTGTTCTGGGGCCTGAACGGGTATCTTCTGGGGCGGGAATATTTCACCCTTGCCGCCATGCGCCGCGAAGGGCGCGCGCCGGCGCGGGAAATGGCCCGGCGCCATCGCATGACGATCTGGGCCGCCGGTATCCTGATGGCCATTCCTCTGACCATCCCGATCATGAACCTGCTGATCCCGATCCTGGGCGCGGCCACCTTTACCCACATCTATCACGGGCTTAAGGCGCGCGGCGGCTGACCGCCGCGCCGCATCGCATCAGTCGGGCGTGTTCACGGGCGGCATCAGCCCGCGCCAGTCGAAATCGCGCACGGTGATGGTGCCGGTGATGATGATCGTGGCGATGATCGCCCACAAAACACCTGCGACGATCGTGGTGATGATCGCCTTTTTCTTCAGGTGGTGGTTTTCGGGGCTGCTGGCATGGGTGCCCGGCACCACGTCGCCCATATCGCCCTGCGTCTCCAGCCGGATCGGAATGGCGATCAGGAAGGTCAGAAACCACAACACCGCGTAAAGAACGATGCCCGAGGTGATGCCCATCAGACCTGCTCCAGCTCCGTCAAGGTGCCGTTCATGTCCTTCGGGTGCAGGAACAGCACCGGCTTGCCATGCGCACCGATCTTGGGCTCGCCATCGCCCAGAACGCGCAGGCCCGCCTCTTTCAGGTGGTCGCGCGCGGCGATGATGTCGTCCACCTCGTAGCAGACGTGGTGAATGCCGCCCGACGGGTTCTTTTCCAGGAACCCGGCGATGGGGCTGTTTTCCCCCAGCGGATACAACAGCTCGATCTTGGTGTTGGGCAGCTCGATGAACACCACGGTCACCCCGTGATCGGGCTCGTCCTGGGGCGCGCCCACCTTGGCGCCCAGCGCATCGCGATATTGCGCCGAGGCCGCCTCGAGGTCGGGCACGGCAATGGCGACATGGTTCAAACGTCCGATCATGGGGGCCTCCTTGGCGTCGTGTTCGCGTTGCGCCCGTTATGGGCCGCGCGCGCCCCAAGGGCAAGCGACAGGGCGCCGCAACGGGTGCCTTAACCCTGCGTTAGGCATGACACGGCATGGTGGGTCGCATCGACGCTGCCAAAAGGGGACAACAGCAATGGACGACCGTGATTTCCTGCCCGCCACACCGACGCCCACCGCCAACCGCCCGCTTCTGGGCCTGACGATCCTGGTGGTCGAAGACAGCCTTTACGCCTGCGAGGCGATGCGCCTGATGTGCATCCGCTCGGGCGCGCGCCTGCGCCGTGCCGACAGCCTGCGCTCGGCCCGGCGCCATCTGCAGGTCTACCGCCCCTCGGCATTGATCGTCGATCTGGGCCTGCCCGACGGCTCGGGGGCCGAGCTGATCGACGAGCTGAACAAGGCCCGCCCGCGCGTCGGCGTCCTGCTGGCGACCAGCGGCGATGAAATGGCCCGCGCTACCGCCGCCGCGGCGGGGGCTGACGGTTTCCTGGCCAAACCGCTCGATTCGCTGGCGGCGTTTCAGGATGCGATCCTGTCGCGCCTGCCCGCAGACCGGCAGCCCAGCGGCCCGCGCCTGGTGCGGGACGAACGGATCGTGCCCGACAAGACCGCGCTGCACGATGACATCGCCCACGCCGCCGAACTGCTGGGCGATGGCACCGACGACACGATGCTGGATTACACGCTGCAATTCCTGTCGGGCGTCGCGCTCAGCTCGGATGACGCGGCGCTGGCGCAGGCCAGCCAGCGCGTGGCGCAGGCGCGCTCGGCGGGGCAGATCACCCATGCCGGCATCGCGCACCTGGCCGGCCTGCTGCAAAACCGGCTGGATCAGCGCATCGCGATCTGACCGCGCCTAGCGCGGCCCCACCCCCGGGTCCGAGCTGACGCGCACCAGCCGCGTCAGGTCGGACAGGCTTTCGATCTGCTGGCCCTCGATATCGAAATTGCCGGGCGCCAGCCAGACCTGGAACGCCTCTTTCAACGCGGGCCAATCTCCATCGGTCACGGCGAACCACGCGGTATCGCGGTTGCGGCCCTTGACGATCATGTGCTGGCGGAAAATCCCCTCGAAACTGAACCCCAGCCGCTGCGCCGCCCGGCGCGACGCCGTGTTGCCCGCGTCACATTTCCATTCGAACCGGCGATAGCCCGCCTGGAACGCCCACGCCATCATCAGGAAAAACGCCTCGGTCGCGGCACGGCTGCGCGCCAGGCTGGGCGCCAGCGTGATCGAGCCCAGCTCGATCACGCCGCTGTCGGGTGCGATCCGCATGAACGCCGCAACACCGCCCCAAATGCCGCTATCGCGCGATTGGATGGCAAAGAACATCGGGTCGTCCAGCCCCGCGTTTTCGCGCGCCCAGCGGTGATACTGCGCGGCCGAGGCGAAGGGCCCGTGCCACATATACGTCCACAGCCCGTCATGGCCTGCAAATTCCCGAAACAGCAGCGCGGCATGGCAGTCGGCATCCAGCGGTTCCAGCCGGGCATAGCGCCCCTCGAACACCTGCGGCCTGGGCGGCGGCGGCGGTGTCCAGCCGGTCATTGGCCCCGTGCGATCGCTCATGTCCGAAACCCCTGTCACCGTTCCCCCGAAAGGCACAGTGGCACGAAGCGTGCGGCCCGAAAAGCCCTAGAGCAGCAGCCCCGGGTCACCGCCCATGTCGAGCCCCGGAAAGATCGTGCTTTCGATCAGGCCGCGGTCGAACCCGTAAAGCCCGCGCATCAGCCATCCGGCATGGGCGCGCACGTCGCGCGTCGGCATCAGGTCGCGACCCTGGTACAGGTCGGCGCGCCGCAGCCCCGGCCATTGGCCCAGAACCTGGCCGCCGCGCAGCGCCCCGCCTGCCAGCAGCATCGCCCCACCCGTGCCGTGATCCGTCCCGCCCGAGCCGTTGGCCCGCGCGGTGCGGCCGAATTCGGTCATCGCCACCACGGCGGTCTTGTTCCAGGCCACGCCCATTTCAGCACGCAGGGTCAGGATCGTGTCGGCCAGCCGCGTCAATGCCTTGGGCAGCGCCAGATCCTGGCGCAGATGGGTGTCGAACCCGCCCAGCGAAAACGCCGCGATGCGGGCATCCTTGCGCAGCCTCTCGGCGGCAAAGCGGGCGATGGCGTTATGCGGCTGGCGCGCGCGCGGCCCGGCCGGCGCCGCGCCCGCGGCGTTGCCCGCCATGCCGGCCATATCGGCCCCACCGTCCATGCCGCCCATCGCGGCCATGCCGCCAGGCGTGGCCTCGGTCTGCTCCGACAGCATCAGCGCCTCGTCCAACGCATCGCGGAACAGCGGGTCGTCGGCCATCATCTGCCGTGCCAGCAACTCGGCCTGCGGGCTGATCGACAGGCCCAGCTCGGGCGACCAGTTGGCCACCGGCGCCGCGCCCTTGGTCAGCAGCATGTCGTCATGGCCCAGCGCAAAGCTGGTTTCCGCCTCTACCCCCGGCACCTGCTGCAACATGCGATTCAGCCAGCCATCGCGCGCGCCTGCCCCCGACAGGTCAGGCGTGCCCGCCTCCAGCAGGTCCTGCCCGTCGAAATGGCTGCGCTTGTCGCGATAGGGCGTCGAAACCGCGTGCACGAACGACATCTCGCCTGCCTGCCACAGTGGCATCAGCGGCCCCAGCGCCGGGTGCAGCGCGAAAAACCCGTTCAGGTCCAGCGCAGCCGCCGCGCCGCCATCGCGCAGCCCCGCCCGCAACCCGGCGAACCCCGGATCGCCCACCGGGCGCACCACGTCCAACCCGTCCATCGCGCCGCGCAGGATGATGACGACCAGCCGGTTGGGCCAGGGCGCGGCGGCGAAACTGACCGGCGTGACCAGCGGGCTGGCGGCCAGCGAACAGCCAAGTGCCAGGCTGCGTGTCAGGAATGCGCGGCGGCTGGGGCGGTCATGCGACATGGGCTATTTCCTTTGAAAAGCCGGCGAGGACAGGATCAGCCCCACGCCCTCGCGCTGGGTTTCGGCGGCCTCGGCGGCAAAGATCACCGCACCCGGCGCGTGATCGCCCAGCGCATGGCGCACGAAGTCGCGCGGATCGGGCAGGTCGGGCTGCAGGCGCGCCGGCATCACCATCGCCCAGCCCATCCGCGCCGCCAGGCCCTGCGGCGTGATCCAGGCGTCGTCCTCCTCGGGCCAGCCATCCGGGCCCAGCGGCGTTTCCCAGCGCTGTCCCATCCGCACCAGCGGCCCGTGCAACAGCGGGCGCAGCTGGTTTTCTTTCAGGCCGCGGAAGCGGGTGGGCGGCACCGCCAATGCCCGCGCCGCCGAGGTCATGAATTCCCACGGTTGCTTGACATTGCCCAGCGCGGGCGCCCAGGCGGCGGGGTGGGTCAGCAGCGCCTCGGTCACCGCCAAAAGATCGCCCCCCGTCTGCACGAACACCCGTGTCAGCCGCGCGACCAGGTCGGGATCGGGGGTGTCGGCCACGAAATGCACCGCCAGCTTTTGCGCCACATGCGCCGCCGTCGCCGGGTGCGCGGCCAGGTCATCCAGCACCGCGAAGATATCGCTGACGCTGGGTTTGGCCCCGCCATAACTGCGGCCAAGCACCTGTTCGGGCCCGGGTTCCGCGAAATCGCGGCGAAACTTGAACCCAGACTGCGCATCGAAATACATCCCGGTGAACAGCTCGGCCAATTCCCGCACATCCGCCTGCGCATAGGGCGCCTTGACGCCCAGCGTATGCAGCTCCAGCACCTCGCGGGCCAGGTTCTCGTTCAGCCCGGCACCGCCGCCACGGTTCTGCGCGCGCCGGCTGTGCGGCCCCATCGAACGGTGCTGATCCAGGTAATGCAGCATCAGCGGGCTGGTCACCGCCGCCCGCAAAAGATCGGCAAAGCGCCCGGTCACATGCGGGCGGATGAACGCCTCGACATGCGGCGTGGCGGCGCGGCGCATGTTGCCCGTCTTGCCGACGGCGGTGAAATGATCGGCCCAGAACCAGGTCAGCCGCTCGCGCAAGCCATCCGCCGTCCAGACCCGGCGCAGCAGCCGCTGCGCATGCCACTGGCCCTGCGCGATGCGGGCATGCTTCTTTTCCAGCTGATGCGCCTTGCGCGCCTCTTCGGCGGCCTTGGTGCCGCGCATCGAGCGGCGGATTTTCAGATGAACGGCCGAACGTTTCATCCGCTCGCGGAACTGCGGGAAATCCTCGACCGGAAAGCGCGCGGCGGCGTGGTCGGGCCCGGTCAGCCGCGCCAGCATATCCTGAACCGAGACAGGCGGCGCCACCTCGGGGCTCAGCCCGCAGCCAAAGCGTATCTCTGCCAATTGGGGGTCGAACATGGGCATGGTCCCGATGAAACTGACCCCAGAATAGCAAACGCGCCGCCTTTTGACAGGGCGGCGCGTTCAAGGGGCATGGCGCGTCGGCGCGTTCCCGCCGGGGTTAGTCCTGCTCGATCACCCGCAGGCTCAACTCCATCAGCTGGTCGCTGGTGGGGTCGCTCGGCGCGCCCATCATCAGGTCTTCGGCGCGCTGGTTCATCGGGAACATGATGACCTCGCGGATATTCTGTTCGTCGGCCAGCAGCATCACGATCCGGTCGATGCCCGCCGCACAGCCCCCGTGGGGCGGCGCGCCGTATTGGAACGCGTTGACCATGCCGCCGAACCGCTTGCGCACCTCGTCCTCGCCATAGCCGGCCAGCTCGAACGCCTTGATCATGATATCCAGCTTGTGGTTCCGGATCGCGCCGGAAACCAGCTCATAGCCGTTGCAGGCCAGGTCGTACTGGTATCCCAATACCTCCAGCGGGTCGCCCGTCAGCGCGTCGATCCCACCCTGCGGCATGGAAAACGGATTGTGGCTGAAATCCACCTCGCCGGTTTCCTCGTCCGCCTCGTACATCGGGAAATCCACGATCCAGGCAAAGGCAAAGCGGTCCTTGTCGGTCAGGCCCAGCTCTTCGCCGATCACGTCGCGCGCCTTGCCGGCCACACGCTCGAACGACGCGGGCTTGCCGCCCAGGAAAAACGCCGCATCGCCCTTGCCCAGGCCCAGCTGCTGGCGGATCGCCTCGGTCCGTTCGGGGCCGATATTCTTGGCCAGCGGGCCGGCGGCTTCCATGCCGTTCTCGCCATCGCGCCAGAAGATATAGCCCATCCCCGGCAGGCCCTCTTTCTGGGCAAAGCTGTTCATCCGGTCGCAGAACTTGCGGCTGCCGCCACCGGGCGCGGGGATCGCGCGGATCTCGGTGCCGTCCTGCTCCAGCAGCTTGGCGAAGATGGCAAAACCGCTGCCGCGGAAATGCTCGGAACAATCCTGCATCTTGATCGGGTTGCGCAGGTCGGGCTTGTCGGTGCCATACCAAAGGGCCGCATCCTTGTAGGAAATCTGCGGCCAGTGCTTGTCGACCTTTTTGCCGCCGCCGAATTCCTCGAAAATGCCTTCGATCACCGGCTGGATCGTGTCGAACACGTCTTGCTGTTCGACAAACGACATCTCCATGTCCAGCTGGTAGAAATCGGTGGGGCTGCGGTCGGCGCGCGGGTCTTCGTCGCGGAAACAGGGCGCGATCTGGAAATACTTGTCAAAGCCCGACACCATGATCAGCTGCTTGAACAGCTGCGGCGCCTGCGGCAGCGCATAGAACTTGCCCGGATGCAGGCGCGACGGCACCAGGAAATCGCGCGCGCCCTCGGGGCTGGAGGCGGTGATGATCGGCGTCTGGTATTCGCGGAACCCCTGGTCCCACATGCGCTTGCGGATGCTGGCCACCACGTCGGAGCGCAGGGTCATGTTGCGCTGCATCTCTTCGCGGCGCAGGTCGAGGTAGCGATAGCGCAGGCGCGTTTCCTCGGGGTATTCCTGGTCGCCGAAGACCATCAGCGGCAGTTCCTTGGCCGCACCCAGCACTTCCAGATCGCGGATATACACCTCGATTTCGCCGGTGGGGATCTTGGCGTTGATCAGGTCGGCGGCGCGCGCCTTTACCGTGCCGTCGATGCGGATGCACCATTCGCTGCGCACCTTTTCCACCTCGGCGAATACGGGGCTGTCGGGGTCGCACAGCACCTGGGTCATGCCGAAATGGTCGCGCAGGTCGATGAACAGCACCCCGCCGTGGTCGCGCACGCGATGCACCCAGCCCGACAGGCGCACGGTGTCGCCCACGTTTTCCTTGGTCAGTTCGGCGCAGGTATGGCTGCGATAGGCATGCATGATGGCTGTCCCTTGGCGGATGTTTCGCGGTTCGCGCCGATACACCTTG
>JAASTF010000373.1 GCA_021767525.1 Paracoccaceae bacterium | reverse complement strand
GTGGGCCTGTGGTGGCATGACCGCCCCGCGATCGAGCGCGCACATGACTATGCCCTGCGCAGCTTTTTCGCCGATACCACTCAGAAACCCGGCGCGGTGCGCGTGAAACGCCTGGGCGACGCGGTGGCGGTTGTGCAATGCCGCTTTACCCTGACGGGCCAGCGCCTGCCCGATGGCGGGCACGCAGGCCCGCGCCGCACCATCCTGACCTTCGTGGCGCAGCGCGGTGACGACGGCTGGCAGGTGGCCGCCGCCCAGAACACCGATGTGGTCGAAGGCGCCGAGACTCTGGCCAACACCGGCACCCTGCGCCCCGCCGATTACCGCGACTAGCCGTCGCTGACGCCCGCCTCGGCAAAGGTGGCCATGCCCGAATGGCAGGCCACCGCGCCCTGCACCACGCCGATGGCCAGCGCCGCGCCCGACCCCTCGCCCAGCCGCAGGCCCAGACGCAACAACGGCTCTTTGCCCAGCTTCGCCAGCAGGCGGGCATGGCCCGGCTCTTCGCTGACATGGCCGGCCACGCAATGATCCAGCGCGCCGGGCGTCTCGGCCTCAAGGCAGGCGGCGGCGGCGGTGCAGATGAACCCGTCCAGGATCACCGGGATACGCAGCGACCGCGCCCGGGCAATCGCGCCCGCCATCCCGGCCAGCTCGCGCCCGCCCAGGCAGCGCAGCACCTCAAGCCCTGTGGCACCCGCGTGCCGTGCCACGCCCTCGCTCACCACGCGCGCCTTCAGCGCCAGGCCGGCATCGTCAACGCCGGTGCCGCGCCCGACCCAATCATCGGCCTGCCCGCCATAAAGCGCCAGCGCCACCGCGGCGGCGCTGGTGGTGTTGCCGATGCCCATTTCGCCCGTCACCAGCAGGTCCGCCTGCGGATCGACCGCAGTCCACCCTGTTTGCAGGGCGTGCAGAAACGCGGCCTCGTCCATCGCAGGGCCTTGGGTGAAATCGGCAGTGGGGCGGTCCAGGTCCAGCGGATACACGTCCATCTGCGCGCCGAACTGGCGCGACAGCTGGTTGATCGCCGCGCCACCGGCCTGGAAATTCAGGACCATCTGCGCCGTCACCTCGGCCGGAAAGGCGCTGACACCCTGCGCGGTCACACCGTGATTGCCGGCAAAGATCACCACATGGGGACGCGCGGCGCGGGGCCGGTCGGTGCCCTGCCACCCGCCCATCCAGATCGCCAGATCCTCAAGCCGGCCCAAGGCCCCCGGCGGCTTGGTCAACTGGCCGTTGCGGTCGCTGGCGGCGCGCAGCGCCTGCGCATCGGGGCCGGGCGCGGCAGACAGGCGCGCGCGCAGGTCGGACAGGTCTTGAAAGGTGTCTTGCATGGGAACTCTCGTTGCTTGGCGGTCCTCCCCGGTGTTTAACCGCTTCAGACCTGTCCACAAGGAGCGTTCCGCGCATGTCACAGCCTGAAACCGACATCGCCCCCCTGCGCGCCAGCGATATCGCCGCCGCGATCGGCCTTTTGACGCGCCTGCCGGTGCAGGTCAGCGACCGCGCGGCCACGCGGGGCGCGCGCGCGGCCTGGGCCTATCCGCTGGCTGGGCTGGTCGTGGGCGGTTTGGCAGGATCCGTGGCATGGGCCGCGCTGGCGCTGGGGTTGGCGCCGATGCTGGCCGCCGGTCTGGCGCTGGCGGCGCAGGTCGTCGCAACCGGCGCCCTGCACGAGGATGGCCTGGCCGATTGCGCCGACGGGTTCTGGGGCGGCTGGACGCGCGAGCGGCGGCTCGAGATCATGAAGGACAGCCATATCGGCACCTATGGCGTTCTGGCGCTGCTGCTGGTCACCGGGCTGCGCTGGGGCGCGCTTGCCATGCTGTTCGCGCAAGGCTGGGTGTTTGCCCCGCTGATCGTGGCGGCGATGGCCAGCCGTGCGGCGATGGTTGGGCCGATGGCGCTGCTGCCCCATGCACGCGCCACAGGCCTGGCGCATCACGTGGGCCGGGCGCCGGGCGTGGCGGCGGGGCTGGCCGGGGCGCTGGCGCTGCTGGGTGCGCTGCTGCTGGCCGGTCCGGTGACGGGGCTGGCCTGTGGCGTCACCGCGGCGCTGGTGGCCCTGGGGCTGACGCGGCTTGCGCGCGCCCGGATCGGTGGACAAACAGGCGATGTGCTGGGCGCCACGCAGCAAATTGCGGAAACCGCGCTGCTGCTGACCCTGTCGGCATGAAAAAACCGCGCCCCTGGGGACGCGGTTCACAGTAACAAGCCGAAATACGGATCAGGCCGCGCGCGACAGCAGCGCCTCGTCCACCTTCTTGGCAGCGTCGGTTTCATCGCTGCCCGACACGGCGGCAACCTCGCGGGTCAGACGCTCCAGCGCGGCTTCGTAAAGCTGACGCTCGGAATAGCTCTGCTCGCGCTGATCGTCGGTGCGGTGCAGGTCGCGCACCACCTCGGCAATGGCGATCAGATCGCCCGAGTTGATCTTTTGCTCGTATTCCTGGGCGCGGCGCGACCACATCGCCCGCTTGACCTTGGCCTTGCCCTTCAGCGTTTTCATCGCCTGGCTGACCACGTCGGGGCTCGACAAGCTGCGCATCCCGATTTCGGTCGCCTTGTTGGTGGGCACCCGCAATGTCATCTTGTCTTTCTCGAACGAGATCACGAAAAGCTCCAGCGCGATGCCGGCAATCTCTTGTTCTTCGATCGACACGATCTGGCCAACGCCGTGGGCCGGATAGACCACGTAATCGTTGGGGCGGAATTCGGCTTTCTTTGTTTTGCTCATTCAGTCCTTCCTTGCAAGCGAGCACCCTTTCCTGGCGACACGTCAGACGGCGCGGCCCAAAAGGCCCCGTCGCGGTGGCGAGTTGTCGAAAAAGTAACCGGCTGGCTGCATCCGGTCGGGTGCATCAGGTGCTTGTTGTCATAACGGCGTCACAATAGCACAAAAAACACGCACGAGCAAAACAAGGCGCAAAATCGCCCCGAATCGGCCGTTTCACGCCAAAGTCAATTGTGCAAAGCGACCGCCCTGCCCTGATTTACCCTACGTTACCCCGGAAAAAGGCGCGAATCGCTTAGCCGCCTTCGCCCGGCGCCTCGCTGAAATACTTGTCCAGCTTGCCGGTTTCGCCATCGCGATCCTCGGCCTCGGGCAGCGGGTCTTTCTTGGTAATGATGACCGGCCACATTTCCGAGTACTTGCGATTGAACTCGACCC
>JAASTF010000066.1 GCA_021767525.1 Paracoccaceae bacterium | reverse complement strand
CGTCGATGACGTGATCAACGTCTCGGGCCACCGGATGGGCACCGCCGAGGTCGAAAGCGCGCTGGTGGCGCATGCCAAGGTGGCCGAGGCCGCCGTGGTGGGCTATCCGCACGACATCAAGGGCCAGGGCATTTATGCCTATGTCACCCTGATGACCGGCGTAGAGCCCAGCGACGACCTGCGCAAAGAGCTGGAAACCTGGGTGCGCCAGGAAATCGGCCCGATCGCCAAGCCCGACCTGATCCAATGGGCCCCCGGCCTGCCGAAAACCCGTTCCGGCAAGATCATGCGCCGCATCCTGCGCAAGATCGCCGAGAACGATTACGGCAGCCTGGGCGACACCTCGACGCTGGCCGACCCCGGCGTGGTGGACGAGCTGATCGAGAACCGCATGAACCGCGGCTGACGCCCGGACAGCGCGACATTTCAGGCCCCGCTCGGCGCGACCCGGGCGGGGCTTTGCTATTTGTTAACCGACACTTACGGATTTTCTTCGATACGGGCAGGGTTTAGGATATCGTTAACGTGGGGGCGATTGAGATAACGGAGGCCGACATGCTGAGCGGAGTGCCCTCTCCCTCGCTTCCCCAGATGTCCTCGCAAGCCGAGCCATCGCAGACGCCCGCCCCGCGCGACACGGGGCCTGACAGCGCAGAGCGGTTCACCACCGCCGACCAGCAGGCCGAGGCGCAGGGCTCGCCCCTGCAAAAGCAACTGGCGCAGTTGGCGATACTGGAAGGCGTCAAACCGCCTTTCGTGGTGCCGGGCCTGTTGCCGCCAACCAGCAACGCATTGCTGCGCGACGCGGCGCGCGACGGCTATCGCGCGGTGGTGCAGCCGACCGGCAAACCGCCTGCACCCTGACGGGCGCTATTGCGCGGTCCAGCCGCCATCCACGGGGATCGACACGCCGGTGACGTTATGCGCCACCGGGCTGCACAGCCACAACGCCAGCGCGCCGATTTCCGACGGGTCCGAGGTGCGGCGGCTGGGTTGCTTTTCGGCCAGCAGGTCGGCAATGCCCGCCTCGCGGTCACCGCCATGCGCCGCGGCCCGCGCGGCCACCTGAGGCTCGATGATGGCGGTTTCGGTCCAGCCGGGGCAGATGCAATTCACCGTCACGCCGCCCGCGGCCTTGCTGCCCGCATCGGCATATTCCAGCGCCGCCACCTTCGACAGGCCCACCAGCCCGTGCTTGGCCGCCACGTACGGCGCCTTGTCTTTCGACGCGACCAGCCCGTGGACGCTGGCGATGTTGATGACCCGGCCATAGCCGCGTTCGGCCATGCCCGGCATCGCCGCCTGCATCGTGTAAAATGCCGCCGACAGGTTCACCGCCAGGATCGACTCCCACGTGGCGCGATCCACATCGGCCAGCGCGGCGGTTTTCTGGATGCCCGCGTTGTTCACCAGAATATCCGCCCCGCCCCAGGCCGCCACGGCCTGCATCAGCTCGTCCACCTGGTCGGGATTGCGCAGATCGCCGTGAAAGAACTCGGCCTGCGGCGCGCCCGCATCGCGCAGCTCGGCGCAGACCTCGTCGATCTGGCTGTCGCCCGCGATCCCGTGCACCGCGATCCGCGCGCCCGCCCCGGCCAGCGCGCGGGCGATGGCCAGTCCGATCCCCTGCACCGATCCCGTCACCAGCGCCGTTTTTCCCGTCAGATCCGTCATGCGGCCTCCTCCTCCAACAGTTTGCGAAGCTCGGTTTTCAAAACCTTGCCATAGTTGTTTTTGGGCAAGTCTTGCGCCTGAATATACCGTTTTGGCCGCTTGAAACGTGCGATTTGTGCAAGGCAATGCGCGTCCAGCGCCGCCGGGTCCAACGCCTGGCCGGGCGCGCAGACGACAAAGGCCACCACCACCTCGCCCCATTCCGCGTCAGGCTGACCCACCACCGCCACCTCTTGCACCATGTCATGGGTCAGCAGCGCCTCTTCCACCTCGCGCGGATAGATATTGGTGCCGCCCGAAATTATCATGTCTTTCGAGCGGTCCTGCATCGTCACGTATCCGTCGTCATCCATGAACCCCACATCGCCGGTGCGCAGCCAGCCATCCACCAGCGTTTTTTCCGTGGCCTGCGGGTTCTGCCAGTATCCCGGCATCACCGTGTCGCCCTTGACCATGATTTCGCCCGCCGTGCCGCGCGGCAGCTCGGCCCCTGCCTCATCGCCGATCTTGACCATGACCGAGGATTGCGCCCGCCCGACCGAGCCCAACCGCGCACGCCAGCGAGCGTGGTCGCGATCCGCCACCTCCTCGCGGCTCAGCACGGAAATCGCCATCGGGCATTCGCCCTGCCCGTAGATCTGCACAAAGATCGGGCCGAACGTGTCCACCGCCTCGACAATGTCGGCCACGTACATCGGCCCGCCGCCGTAAACGATGGTGCGCAGGCCCTTGCCGCTTTCGCCGCTGTCGCGCGCAGCCAGGGTCAGGCGCTTGATCATCGTGGGCGCGGCGAACATGTGCACCCGCTCGAAATACCGCGCCAGGTCGAAAATCTCGCCCGGCTCGAACCCGCCGGACACGGGGCAGACATGGCGCGCGCCCATCTGCACATGCATCAGGTTATAGATCCCCGCCCCGTGGCTTAGGGGGGCGGCATAAAGCGCGGTGTCCTCGGCCGACACCCGGTCGACATCCACGTGGTAATCCAGCGCCATGTTGATCAGCATCCTGTTGGTGATCATCACGCCCTTGGGCCGCCCCGTGGTGCCCGAGGTGTAGAACAGCCACGCCAGGTCATCCGCCGCACGCTCGGCCACCGTGCCCGGTGCATGGGCGCGCGCGGCGGCATAGGCGTCACCGCCGGTGTCGATGATCCGCGCGGGCGCCTCGGCCTCGGCCAAAGCATTGGCCAGTGCAGGCGTGGCAAAGGCCAGTTTCGCGCCGCTGTTTTCGATGATCCACGCGGCTTCGCGCCCGTGCAGCTTGGCGTTGATCGGCACCGCCACCGCGCCCGCATACCAGATGCCATATTGCACGATCAGGTAATCGGGCACGTTCTTCATGAAAATGGCCACCCGGTCGCCCGGGCCCACCCCTTGGGCGGCCAGCCACCCGGCGACGGCCCGCGCGCCCGCGTCGAACCCCGCGTAATCGGCCACCTGCTCGGTGCCCAGGTACAGCGCGGGCCGCGTGGGCCAACGGATTGCGGTGCGTTCCAGCCACAGGCCGATATTCATGGGTCTAGCTCCTCCCTTGCGTGACGCAAAGAAAACCATCGCACCGCCCGCCAATCAATTGGTAGAAATACGAGGTATGAACATTGCCGATATCGCATTCAAACACGCCCCCATCGGGCTGTGCCTGCTGGAAAACCGCGTAATCCAGGGCTGCAACGCCCTGTTTGCCGAGATTTTTGGCGGAGCGCCCGCAGATCACGCCGGCCGGCCGATGGCCGAATTCTACCCCACCCGCGAAGAATACGAACGCATCGGCGCCCGTGGCCTCGCCGCGATGCAAGACACGGGGCGCTACGCCGACGAGCGCGTGATGCGGCGGCTGGATGGGGCCTTGTTCTGGTGCCGGGTGCGGGGCCACAGCCTGACACCGGACGCTCCGTTTCAACGCGGGATCTGGTCCTTTGCCGATCTGTCGGACGAACGCCCCGTTGTCGAACTGACCCCGCGCGAGCGCGAAGTCGCGATCCTGACCTGCCGTGGCCTGACATCGAAAGAGATCGGGCGCGAGCTGGAACTCAGCTTTCGCACGGTCGAGGTGCATCGCGCGCGGTTGCTCGAGAAATTTCAGGCAAGAAAGCTGGCGGAACTCGTTGCGAAACTTTCAGGCGTGCCGCTTTGACGGCGAAATGCCGCGACAACGGCGGTTTCCCCTCGTAATCGAGCGGAAAAACACCCAAATTCCCAGCAATGCACCGCTTTTCGTTGGGTCAGCGATGGCCTATAAGCGGCGTCAAGCGCGCGGGCGACAAGCCGCGCCCGCGCAGACGCAAACCGGCGAGGACACCAAATGAACAAGAAGACACACGAGGCCGATGTCAGCTTTATCCAGGCACTGGCCGAGCTGTTGCGCGAGAACGACCTGACCGAGCTTGAGGTGATGCGCGAATATGCCGAGAACGACAGCCTGAACGTCCGCGTCAGCCGCGGCGGCACCGTCACCGCCCCGGCCGCGGCCCCCGCGCCGCTGCCCGCCCCCGCCGCCAGCGCCCCCACCGCACCGGCCGCCACCGCCGAGCCCGAGGCCGATCCGGCCAGCCACCCGGGCGCCGTGACCTCGCCCATGGTCGGCACCGTCTACCTGCAACCCGAACCGGGCGCGCCCACCTTCGTCAGCACCGGCGACAAGGTGGCCGAAGGCGACACGCTGCTGATCATCGAGGCGATGAAAACCATGAACCACATCCCCGCCCCGCGCGCCGGAACCGTCAAGCGTATCCTGGTCGAAGATGGCGGCGCCGTGGAATATGGCGCCCCCCTGATGATCATCGAGTGAGGCGGGCATGTTCGACAAGATCCTGATCGCCAACCGCGGCGAAATCGCGCTGCGGGTGATCCGCGCCTGCCGCGAAATGGGCATCCAGTCGGTCGCGGTGCATTCCACCGCCGACTCGGACGCGATGCATGTGCGCATGGCCGATGAATCCGTCTGCATCGGCCCGCCCTCGGGCACCGAAAGCTATCTCTCGATCCCGGCGATCATCTCGGCCTGCGAGGTGACGGGCGCGCAGGCGATCCACCCGGGCTATGGCTTTCTGTCGGAAAACGCCAATTTCGTGCAGATCGTCGAGGATCACGGCCTGACCTTCATCGGCCCCTCGGCCGAACATATCCGCATCATGGGCGACAAGATCACCGCCAAGGAAACCGCGAAGGAACTGGGCATCCCGGTGGTGCCCGGATCCGAAGGCGGCGTGCCCGACGTGGCCACCGCGAAAAAGATCGGGGCCGAGTTCGGCTATCCGGTCATCATCAAGGCCACCGCCGGCGGTGGCGGGCGCGGCATGAAGGTGGCCAATTCCGAGGCCGAGATGGAGCGCGCCTTTCAAACCGCCCGGTCCGAGGCCAAGGCCGCCTTCGGCAATGACGAGGTCTATATCGAGAAATACCTGCAAAAGCCGCGCCATATCGAATTGCAGGTCTTCGGCGACGGCAAGGGCGGCGGCGTGCACCTGGGCGAGCGCGATTGCAGCCTGCAACGCCGCCACCAAAAGGTGTTCGAAGAGGCCCCCGGCCCCTCGATCAGCGCCGAGGAACGCGCGCGCATCGGCAAGATCTGCGCCGATGCCGTGGCCAAGATGGGCTATCGCGGCGCGGGCACGATCGAGTTTCTGTACGAAGACGGCGAGTTCTATTTCATCGAGATGAACACCCGCCTGCAGGTCGAACACCCTGTGACCGAGGCGATTTTCGGCGTCGACCTGGTGCGCGAACAGATCCGCGTGGCCGAGGGGCTGCCGATGTCGTTCGGACAAAGCGACCTGACGATCAACGGCCACGCCATCGAGGTGCGGATCAACGCCGAACGCCTGCCCAACTTCGCGCCCTGCCCCGGCAAGATCACCCAGTATCACGCGCCGGGCGGCCTGGGTGTGCGCATGGATTCGGCGCTTTACGACGGCTATTCGATCCCGCCCTATTACGACAGCCTGATCGGCAAGCTGATCGTGCATGGCCGCGACCGGGCCGAGGCACTCAGCCGCCTGAACCGCGCCCTGGGCGAGTTGATCGTGGATGGCGTCGACACCACCGTGCCGCTGTTCCACGCCCTGCTGCAAGAGCCCGACATCCATTCCGGCAATTACAACATCCACTGGCTGGAACGGTGGCTTGAGAGCAATTTGCAGGCATGACACTGCCTGCCCTGCGCCAGGGGCCGCCCTTTCCGGCCCCGGCGCGAAATCGCCCCTCGCCAAGATCGGCGCGATAGGTCAGACTCGGCCCATGCCGCGAGATGATCCTGATATCAGCCCCGAGTTGCTGCTCAATGCCTATGCGGCGGGCGTCTTTCCGATGGCCGAAACCCGCGACGATCCGGATGTGTTCTGGGTTGATCCGCGGCGCCGCGGGGTTATCCCGCTGGATGGGTTTCACATCTCGCGCAGCCTGGCGCGGGCTGTGCGGCGGAACGATTACCGCATCACGCTGAACCGCGATTTCGCAGGCGTTGTCGATGGCTGCGCCGATCGCGACGAAACCTGGATTTCGGACCGGATCAAGCGCCTGTATCTGGAATTGCACCGCCAGAACCGCGCCCATTCGATCGAGCTGTGGAACAGCGCTGGAAACAGCTTGCAGGGCGGCGTTTACGGCGTGACGCTGGGCCGCGCCTATTTCGGGGAAAGCATGTTTTCACGCCGCCGCGACGCGTCGAAAATCGCGCTGGTCTGGCTGGTCGATCATCTGCGCCGCTGCGGCTTTACCCTGTTCGACACCCAATTCCTGACACCGCACCTGGCCAGCCTGGGCGGGGTCGAAATTCCACGCGGCGAATATCGCGCGCGCCTGTCCGAAGCGTTGGAGGGCGACGCCGACTTCACTGCCTATGCCGTGGAAACCGACCCTCAGGCCGTGTTGCAGCGGATGACCCAGACATCGTAACGTGGATGGTCCAGCGCGCTCAGCGCCGGGGACGAGGCGATCATCCAGCCGGAAAACACGGGTTCGGTGCCGTCGCCCCGCACGATGACATAGGCATAGGCATCGCCCGACGGGTTCCCCTCGGGATAGCGGCACTCGCCCAGTTCCAGTTGCAAGCGCCCCACCGGCGCGGCGCCGCCATTGGCCAGTTCCAGGTCGCGCACATCGCCTGTCAGCTTGTCCAGTACGCGTAGAACCGCGCCATTGCCCAGGCTGACGCTTTCGGCGCTGGCCGCGCCGGCGGCCAGCAATGCCAGGGCAGTCAGGGCCGGGCGGATCATTCGCCCTCGCCCCCGCCCGAGACGTATTTCAGCAAAAGCGTGACCAGGCTGACCGAGCTTTGCGTGTCTTCGATCTCGGCCCCCGGCTCCAACGGAAACAGCGACCCGCCCGGCATGATCTCGACGAAATTGCCGCCCAACAGCCCCTCGGAAGATACGATCACGGCGCTGTCTTCGGGGATTTCGACGCCATCTGCGACGGTAAAGGTGGTGTCGGCGCGAAAGGTCTGCGGGTTCAGGTCGATGCCGGTGACGGTGCCGATCTTGACGCCCGCCAGCCGCACATCGGTGCCCACGCTGACCCCCTCGATCGACCGAAACGACGCGGTCAGCGGATAGCCGCCCGACGCGCTGGCAAAACCGGTGCTTTGCCCGGTATAGACCACGAAACCGATGGCAGCCGCCACGACCGCGCCACCGACCAGGATTTCCGCCTTGGAATGCGACATCGGCTTATTCCGGGCTCCAGGCCTCGTAATCGCGGCGCTCGACCGGCTCGGGGCGACGGATCGAGCCCGCGGGCGCATAGGCCAGCGGCGTGCCGGTCAGGTTTTCCTGGTGCGGCTTTTCCCAATCCTTGTGCGGCAGCGGCTTGTCGCTGGGCGGCTCGGCAAAGGTGTGGTGCAACCAGCCATGCCAATCGGGGCTGATGCGGCTGGCCTCGACCTCGCCGTTATAGATCACCCACCGGCGCTTGCCGTCGCGCGAGCGGTAAAAGATGTTGCCCTGCTCATCCTCGCCCACCTTCACGCCGTTGCGCCAGGTGAAAAGCTGCGTGCCAAGGGTCTGGCCGTTCCACCAGATAAAGACCCGCTTGAGGAAGTTGCCAATGCTCATCGATGCCTCCGCAAATACTGCCCCCGATATGGCGCATCGCGGCGCAAACGTCCAGAGTGAAACCGGGCGGCTTTTGAACCGCCGCCCCGGCATGACCCTTGCCGCGCCGCAATTTGGCCGCATCGGTCGATCAACCTTGGCGTGCGAAACCTTGTTAAGATTAACGCTGACCAGAAAGGCAGAGTGATGAGTTTCAGACTGGCCATGGCCGTTGTGGGCGCGACCACCGCAGGCATCGGCGGGATCGCCGCGAAAAACGGCGCCTTGCAGGAGTACGGTATCGACCCGGCGATCTTCGACCCGGCGGCCTTTACCTCGTTGTCGGATTTCGACATGGACGCCTGGGGCCCCTGGAAAAAGGACATGCCCGCATCGGTTACCGGCAGCAAGGGGGCGAAATTCGTCTCTCTCGACCCGGACAAACCGGCGCGCAGCCTGTCCAGTGACACGCCCAAGACCAGCTTTCGCGACCAATTGATCGACGCGCTGCGCCTGCGCGGCGATACCTCGCCCGAGGAAACCGCCGACAACGTGGAAAAGATGATGCAGCAGATGGGGCAAACCCCCGACATGCCGGCCAACCTGCCCGATGACGGGTTCAAGGAGCAGCTGAAAAAGGTCATCGGCCAGACCACCCTGCCCGACTGATCCGCGCTTGCGACCAAGCATGAAAAAGGGCCCCGCGGGGCCCTTTGTTGTTGGACAGTAACGAACGCTCAGCCTGCGTTGGCGCCTTCCTTTTTCTTCTCGGAATAGATCAGCAGCGGCTTGGCGTCGGAATTGACCGCCTCTTCGTTGACCACCACCTCTTGCACATCCGACAGGCTGGGCAGGTCGAACATCGT
Organism: Paracoccaceae bacterium; assembly: GCA_021767525.1. Taxonomy (GTDB): domain Bacteria; phylum Pseudomonadota; class Alphaproteobacteria; order Rhodobacterales; family Rhodobacteraceae; genus Lutimaribacter. Next base: position 4,225 of record JAASTF010000066.1, on the reverse strand, counting down.
GTCCAGCAGGATGTCCTCCAGGATCGACCGCAGGCCGCGCGCGCCGGTCTTGCGGTCGATGGCACGCTTTGCGATGGCCAGCAGCGCATCGTCGGTAAAGCTCAGCTCCACATCTTCCAGCTCGAACAGGCGCTGGTATTGCTTGACCAGGGCGTTCTTCGGCGCGGTCAGGATGGTGACCAGCGCATCTTCGTCCAGATCCTCAAGCGTGGCGATCACGGGCAAGCGGCCCACGAATTCCGGGATCAGGCCGAATTTCAGCAGATCCTCGGGCTCCAGCTCGGTAAACACCTCCCCCACGCGGCGCGCGTCGGGGTCTTTCACGTCGGCGCCAAAGCCCATCGCGCTGCCCTTGCCGCGCTGCGCGATGATCCGATCCAGGCCCGCGAAGGCGCCACCGCAGATGAACAGGATGTTCGTCGTATCGACCTGCAGGAATTCCTGCTGCGGGTGCTTGCGGCCGCCCTGCGGCGGCACCGAGGCGACGGTGCCTTCCATCAGCTTCAGCAGCGCTTGCTGCACACCTTCGCCCGACACGTCGCGGGTGATCGACGGGTTTTCCGACTTGCGCGTGATCTTGTCGACCTCGTCGATATAGACGATGCCGCGCTGCGCACGCTCGACATTGTATTCGCTGGCCTGCAGCAGCTTGAGGATGATGTTTTCCACATCCTCGCCCACATACCCCGCCTCGGTCAGCGTGGTCGCGTCGGCCATGGTGAACGGCACGTCCAGGATCCGCGCCAGGGTCTGCGCCAAGAGCGTCTTGCCGCAGCCCGTGGGGCCGATCAGCAGGATGTTGGATTTCGCCAGTTCGATATCGCTGGATTTCGCGGCGTGGTTCAGACGCTTGTAGTGGTTGTGCACCGCCACCGACAGCACGCGCTTGGCCATCGCCTGGCCGATCACGTAATCGTCCAGAACTTCGCAGATATCCTTGGGCGTCGGCACGCCGTCGGTCGATTTCAGACCCGCACTTTTGGTTTCTTCGCGGATGATGTCCATGCACAGCTCGACGCACTCGTCGCAGATGAACACCGTGGGGCCTGCGATCAGCTTGCGCACCTCGTGCTGGCTTTTGCCGCAAAAGCTGCAGTAAAGCGTGTTCTTGCTGTCGCTGCCAGAATTCGTCGCCATGTCGTCCCTTTCAGGCCTCGTCGTCCTGCATCGTTTTCACTGTCGGGCCGATGCTGTCCGCTCTTCCAAAGCCTAGAGCAGCGACCCCGCGCCGACAATGCGAAAATTGCGCCGCGCGGCACCCGCGCGGCGCGTCTGCTTACTTATCGTCCTCGTCGCCCTTGGCGCGGCTTTCCACGATCTCGTCGATCAGGCCCCACTCCTTGGCCTGCTCGGGGTCCATGAAATTGTCACGCTCCAGCGCGGCCTCGACCTTTTCCAGGGTCTGGCCGGTGTGTTTCACGTAGATCTCGTTCAAACGCCGCTTCAACTTCAGCGTCTCTTCGGCGTGAATCATGATGTCCGTCGCCTGGCCCTGGTAGCCGCCCGAGGGCTGGTGCACCATGATCCGGCTGTTGGGCAGGGAAAAGCGCATCCCCTTTTCACCCGCCGTCAGCAACAGCGACCCCATGCTGGCCGCCTGCCCGATCACCAGCGTGCTGACCTTCGGCTTGATGTATTGCATCGTGTCATAGATCGACAGCCCGCTGGTCACCACACCGCCGGGGCTGTTGATATACATGCTGATTTCCTTCGACGGATTCTCCGCCTCAAGGTGCAGCAGCTGCGCCACGATCAGGCTGCTCATGCCGTCATGCACGGGGCCGTTCACGAAGATGATCCGCTCCTTCAGCAGGCGCGAGAAAATGTCATAGGCGCGCTCGCCCCGACTGGTCTGCTCCACCACCATGGGGACCAGGGTGTTCATGTAAATATCGAGAGGATCTTTCATTTCCGCCTGCCTGCTTGAGGTTTGTTGCCAATGATTAGCCGTCAGTTCCTAACGGAGTCTTAGTGATGCGCCCAAGGGGCTGCAAGAGGGGGGCGGCCCGCTTGCCGTTGCGCGACCCGACGCTAGCTGTGGCAGCGATCCAGCAAGGCAAGGCACAGATGACCGAATTTTCCCCCACGCGCACCGCCGCGCTTGAAAAACTCAACGCCTTCGTGCCCCACGCGGCCGGCGATTATGCCCGGCTGCGCAATTTCGATCACGGGCCGGGCCGTCACGATAACGTGTCCACCTTGTCGCCTTACATCCGCCACCGCCTGCTGACCGAGCACGAGGTGCTGCAGGCGGTGCTCAGCCGCCATTCCGCGAAATCGGCCCAGAAATTCGTGGCCGAGGTCTATTGGCGCACCTATTGGAAGGGCTGGCTGGAATTGCGCCCCTCGGCCTGGCTGGAATACCGCGCCGGCGTCACCCGCGCCTGGGATCGCGTGCAATCCGAATCCGGCCTGCGCCAGGAATGGGAGGCCGCCTGCCTGGGTCAAACCGGCATCGACGCCTTCGACCACTGGGCGCGCGAACTGGCCGAAACCGGCTATTTGCACAATCACGCGCGGATGTGGTTCGCCTCGATCTGGATCTTCACCCTGCGCCTGCCGTGGGAGCTGGGGGCCGATTTCTTTCTGCGTCACCTTCTGGATGGCGATCCGGCCTCGAACACGCTGGGCTGGCGCTGGGTGGCGGGCATTCAGACCAGGGGCAAGACCTATCTCGCGCGTGCCTCGAACATCGCCAAATATACCGAAGGACGGTTTCGCCCGCAGGGCCTGGCGTCGGACGCGCCCGCGCTCGACAGCGCGCCGCACCCCGCGCCCCTGCCCGCGCCCACCGGCGATACGCCCCGGTTCGACGTGCCGACCGCCCTGATCCTGCACGAGGATGACCTAAGCCCCGGCTTTCTGTTCGATCGCGGGCTACAGCCCGTGGCCACTGCCCTGGTGCAGGCCAGCGCCGCGCGCAGCCCTTTGCAGGTGTCGGACAACGTGCGCCGGTTCACCGCCGGCGCCCTGCAAGACGTGCAGGCCCGCTGGGGCGAACGCCTTGGCCCCGTCACCCATGTCGAAGACGCCACCGCCCTGCGCAACTGGGCCGCCGATATGGGGGCCGAGCAGATCGTCACCCCCTACGCCCCCGTTGGCCCGGTGGCCGAAATGCTGGACGGGTTACAGATCGACCGCGCCGTGCAACGCGTTCTGCGCGATCACGATGCCCGCGCCTGGCCGCACGCCACGCACGGGTTCTTTCGCTTCAAGGAAGCGATCCCCGACCTGCTGAACGCGGCGGGCCTGGGCAAGGGTTAATCGCGCAGCGCCGCGATCAGCTCGTCCTTGGTCATGTTGCTGCGCCCTTCGATCTCCAACTCCTGGGCGCGGTCGTAAAGCTCTTCTTTCGTCCACTCTTCATAGGGCGGCGCCTTGCCGCCCTCTTTTGACGGGTTCTGATCTTCGCTGGCCTGCGCATTGGCGATGCGGGCGGATTTTTCCTTGGAATATCCCTCGTCGCGCAGCGCTTGGTATGTCTCTTCGTCCTTGATGCTTGAATTCGGCATTGGGTGCCTCCTTTCCTAGCTTCAAAACCTTAGCGCGGGGTTAAGGCCGGTCCAGCCGCGCGCCGCCCGCGTTAAGCTTTGGCCCGCAGCCGCGATATGCATCGGATGTGCATGTTATGTGCATACCATGCACATCGGGATTTCTTGCAAAAGCCCCGCACCTTACCTATACGCGCGCTCATGCTTGACGCCGTTCCAAACCGCCCCGATCTGCCGCCCGAAATCGCGCGGCGCCGCACCTTTGCGATCATCTCGCACCCCGATGCGGGCAAGACCACGCTGACCGAGAAATTCCTGCTTTACGGCGGCGCCATCCAGATGGCCGGTCAGGTCCGCGCCAAGGGCGAGGCGCGGCGCACGCGCTCGGACTTCATGAAGATGGAGCAAGACCGCGGCATCTCGGTTTCCGCCTCGGCAATGTCTTTTGATTTCAAGACCTTCCGCTTCAATCTTGTCGACACGCCCGGTCACTCGGATTTCTCGGAAGACACCTATCGCACCCTCACGGCGGTGGATGCGGCGATCATGGTGATCGACGGCGCCAAGGGCGTCGAAAGCCAGACGCAAAAGCTGTTCGAGGTCTGCCGCCTGCGCGATCTGCCGATCCTGACCTTCTGCAACAAGATGGACCGCGAAAGCCGCGACACGTTTGAAATCATTGACGAAATCCAGGAAAACCTGGCGATCGACGTCACGCCCGCCAGCTGGCCCAT
>JAASTF010000372.1 GCA_021767525.1 Paracoccaceae bacterium | reverse complement strand
GGGCCCAGGGCTCGGGCGCGAGACGCAGAAAGCCCAGGTCGGGCTGTGCCTGTTCGAGCGCGGCGCCGACCGGTTCGGTCAGATCGGGCGCATGGGCCTGAAAGGCGGCGACCATGTCGGCGGCACGAAACAGGAAAATGCCCGCGTTCCACAGATAGGTGCCCTTGTCCAGCATCTGCCGGGCGGGGGCGGCATCGGGTTTTTCGACAAAGCGGGCCAGCGGCACCGCCGCGCCGTCCTGCGGGGCACTGGCCAGTTCCAGGTAGCCATAGGCGGTTTCGGGATGGCTGGGCGTGATGCCGAAGGTCACCAGGTCGCCCGCGCCCACCGGCGCCAGCCCCTGCGCCACCGCGGCGTGAAAGGCGCCGGTGTCTGGGATCACGTGATCCGAGGGCGCGACCAGCAGGATTGCCTCGGGGTCCCGGGCCCGGGCATAAAGCGCGGCAGCCAGGATGGCGGGGGCGGTGTTGCGGCCCTCGGGCTCGATCAGCACGGCGCCCGGGTCGATCCCGGCCTCTTGCAGCTGTTCGGTCACGATAAAGCGGAAATCGGCATTGGTCAGCACCAGCGGAGCGTCGAATTGCAGCGCGTCATTGCCCCCCGACAGCCGTTTCGCCGAGGCCTGGAACAGGGTTTCCTCGCCCATCAGGGGCACGAATTGCTTGGGATAGCTTTTGCGCGACAAGGGCCATAGCCGCGTACCGGAGCCGCCGCACAGGATGACCGGGGTGATGGGCGTGGGCATGAGGCTGTCCTGGGCTGATCACGTGCTGCGGGATTTGTGCACTGGGCTGCCGCCCGGGGCAAGCCGGATACCGGAAAACCCCGGCCGGGCCATGTGCCCGAAGCGATGCTTTCTTACCATAACATGGATTACGCGCAGGCAGGCCAGCGGCTTAGCGGGCGCCGAATCCCGACAGGATCACGCGGATCGTATCGACGATGATCCGCAGCTCGGCGCCAAATCCCTGCTGGCGGATATAGATCCGGTCCAGCCGCGCCTTGGCAACGGTCTGGTCGATCCCCTCGGCATAGCCCTGGCGCACCTGGGCCAGGCCGGTGATCCCCGGAAAGACCGTGTGGCGCGCCATGTAGCCCGGCACTTTCTTGGCAAAGACCTTGGCATGTTCCCAGGCATCGGGACGCGGACCTATGATGCTCATCTCGTGGCGCAGCACGTTGAACATGTTGGGCAGCTCGTCGATGCGATACTTGCGCAGGATACGGCCCAGCCGGGTGATGCGCGCGTGTTCCACCCCGTCGTCATGCGACCGGGTCACCTGGTCGGTGGCGACCATGGTGCGGAACTTGATCATCTGGAACGGTTTGCCATGCCGGCCCATGCGGGTCTGGCGGAAAAACAACGGCCCCGGATTGTAGACGGGGTTCAGAACCACAAGCACCAGCGCGACAATCGCGATCACCGGCAGACACAAGACGGCCACGACCTTGTCAAAGGCAAGCTTGAAAAGTTTGAAAGCCGATTTTTTCAGCGGGCGTAGCTGCTTGCGGAGGCTCCAGGCGTCTGCACCTGACTCATACCGAAATTCCGTCTGACTCACGGTAATTGTCCCCCGAAAATAAACGCAGCAGCAACCATTAGGAATTTATTAATCTTATTTAATAAGTGCAACGCTTGACTATTCAAAATCGAACGTTGGGGCGGCATTTGCACGATTCCTGTGCAGCTGGAATAGGCCGGGGGGTGCCAGCCATCCCAAGACGGGTCGCGAGGAGAGGAGCAAATATCTGAAATTATTGTCTAAATAAACCTGACACTGTTGCAGCGCCGGCAGGGGGGCAGCGGGGTGTCCGATGGGCCGGGAATGGGTGGGGTGGGTTTCCATGGCGCAGCGGTGGTGAATAGCGCGGGCCAGAAGATTCATATTCGAGATAATGGTTAACGAATTACACGCTTAGATAGCAAAAATTTCCTTTAATTCTATGCAAGGTTACTTTCCCGGATTGGTGGCATCCAATTCTGCGTCAATTCGAATCATGGTATTTGCCAATTCCGCCGTGGCGCTGCGCTGTGCGGCATTGCTTTGCTGTCGGTTTGCGGCGCATAAACACAGGCGAAAGCAGCGGGGAATACGGGGCCAATGCGACGGTTTTTGGTGAATGTAAGCGCGGTTGCTCTTCTGGTCACGGGCGCGGGAGCGGTCGTGGCGCTGTTTGCCAGTGCCCCCGCCTTCAACGCCGATCTGCGCCGCCCCAACGTGTTCGATCAGCCGGTTCTGGCGGTGGGGCGCGACATGTATGATCGCTCGAGCTATCTGATGCAGCAGGCGGTGTCGTTCATCAGGGCCGATCTGCTGCCATACCAGGACGACCCCGACCGCCTGACCGCCCCGGTCGAGGTGGTTGCCGAGCGTGGTGCCCGGGCGGCCGAACTGATGCGCGAAAGCCTGGCGCTCAATCCCGGAAACGCGCAGGGCTGGGCCGTCATGGCCTGGGCACAGCTTTATGCCGGCGATACCGAGGCCGCGCGCACGGCCCTGCGGGCGTCGTGGCGGCTGGCCCCGCATAATCGCAGCCTGTCAGCCGAGCGGATCGACCTGGCGCTGGTGCTGCTGGACCCGCTGACCGAGGATCTGCCCGATCTGCCCAGCGATGCCGACCGTGCCGCGATCCTGCGCGACCTGGAAACGCTGCGCCGCACCGCGCGCGCGGATGATTTCGCTTATTATCGCGATCAGGTCGAAATGTCGGACCTTGGCCTGTCCCTGCCCGACCCGGCCTGAGCACCGCAAACGAAAAGGCCCCCGCGCCGGCAGGGGCCTTTTTCCGTCATGTCCGGATCGCGATTTGCGTCAGCTTGTGCTGACCGGCAAGTCGTAGCGTACGATGATCGTGTCCAGCTGTTCTGCCGTGAAATTGTTACGCGCAAGGCGGCGCACGGTCACGATAAAGCTGAACCGCGCCCGCAGCGCACGGATTTTCTGGCGCAGGTAATCGCGTTCGGTACGATCGGTGGACGCCTGGAAATCGGCCTGAGCCTGATAGAACTCGGCCTGGATTTCATCCAGGATATCGCCAAGAGCGTGGTACACCTGGTTGCGCTGCTGCTGCAGCGTCATGGCCTGCGCCGCCGGTGCAGTCACGAAGACGCTAAGAGCCAATGCCAGACAAATGAACAGTTTTCTCACGAATCCGCCCCGAAATAGGTTCTGAACTTGTGCTTT
>JAASTF010000371.1 GCA_021767525.1 Paracoccaceae bacterium | reverse complement strand
TACGGTCTGGCCGAACGACTCAGCAGGAGGGGAAAGCATGAGCGACGATATCGTGATCCTGGGCGGCGCGCGCACCGCCATCGGCACCTTTGGCGGCAGCCTGGCCGGCACCGCGCCCATCGACACCGCGACCGTGGCCACCAAAGCCGCGCTGGAGCGCGCTGGCGTCGAAGGCGGGCAGATCGGCCACGTGGTATTCGGCCATGTCATCAACACCGAGCCGCGCGATATGTACCTGTCGCGCGTGGCCGCGATCCAGGCCGGCATCCCCGATACCACCCCGGCGATGAACGTGAACCGCCTGTGCGGCTCGGGCGCGCAGGCCATCGTGTCCTCGACCCAAGCGCTGATGCTGGGCGACGCCGATTTCGCCGTCGCTGGCGGGGCCGAGGCGATGTCGCGCAGCCCCTACATCATCCAGGACCAGCGCTGGGGCGCAAAAATGGGCGATATCAAGACGTTGGACATGATGCTGGGCGCGCTGAACTGCCCCTTCGGCACCGGCCATATGGGCGTGACGGCCGAGAACGTGGCGGCCGAGCACAATATCAGCCGCGACGACCAGGACAGCTTTGCCCTGGAAAGCCAGAAACGCGCGGCTGCGGCGATCGAGGCGGGGTATTTCAAAGAGCAGATCGTGCCGGTCGAGGTGCGGGTCAAGCGGGACATGGTGGCGTTCGACACCGACGAGCATCCCAAGGCGACCACGGCCGAGGCGCTGGCCGGGTTGCGCCCTGTGTTCAAGAAGGATGGCAGCGTCACCGCGGGCAATGCCAGTGGCATCAATGACGGCGCGGCGGCCATCGTTCTGGCGCGGGCCGGGGCTGCGGAAAAGGCGGGGCTGAGCCCGAAATTCCGCGTGCTGGGCTATGCCCATGCGGGCGTCCGCCCCGAGGTGATGGGCATCGGCCCGGTGCCTGCGGTGGAAAACCTGATGGCGCGTACGGGCCTGAAAATAAACGATTTCGACGTGATCGAGTCGAACGAGGCCTTTGCCGCGCAGGCGGTTGCCGTGAACAACGGGCTGGGCCTGGACCCGGCCAAGGTAAACCCCAATGGCGGCGCGATTGCGCTGGGCCATCCGGTGGGCGCGACGGGTTGCATCATCACCGTCAAGGCGATGTACGAGCTGGAGCGGACCGGCGGGAAAAAGGCGCTGATCACCATGTGCATTGGCGGCGGCCAGGGCATCGCGCTGGCGATCGAGCGGCTGTAAGAAAACCGCGCGGTTTCGCGCCGGAAATGGTTAATCGCGCGATCCAACCTGCGGATCGCGCGGTTTGAACCCGGCGACGTGCCCCACACCGCGCGGTCTTGGCGCCGAACCGCGCGGTTACTTGCCTTTCATGTCCCGGATTGCTGCGGCAAAGCGGTATTATGATACCGCTGCTGAAAAAACCGCACGGTCAGGCGTGGAAAGCGCGCGGTCCTTAACCTTTTGAAGCGTGTGATGGCCCCGCCAGCCCGTATCCGTGACCAGAGCTGACCGTCCCGATACGCACTGGTCAGTCTATACGCACATGTGCGCGCGCGGCGCGGCCCTGAGAATCGATGACCGACAGGGTAACGAAACCCCGGCCCGGGTCCGGCACGGTCAATTCCCGGTGGTGGGCGCGCGTCAGCACCGGCACGCCATTGGCAAGCAGCGTGAACGGCGCCGCTCCGTCGCGCAACTTCACCACCAGAGGCATACCATCAAGCGCAAGCCGCGCCCCGTCGGGTGGAAAGGCCAGTTTGGGTGCGTCGCGCGGCGGCGCAAAGGCCGCATCGCGCGCGCGGAAGCGCCGCAAGGGCGGTGGAAGACGGTCATTGGGTAGCAGCAGCGCATCCGCGGGCGGCGGCGGCAACGGTTCGGCCCTGTCCTTGAGCAGCGAAAAGGCGCGGAACAGCATCGGCGCCGCCAGATCTCCGCCAAAGGCGCCAGGCACCGGCGTTCCGTCGGCGCGCCCCATCCACACACCGACCACGTGCTTGCCGTCGAAGCCAACAGCCCAGGCATCGCGGTGGCCGTAGGATGTGCCGGTCTTGTAGGCCAACCGCAAGCGCGGGCTGCCGGCAGGCGGCGCAATGCCCGCCAATATATGGCTGACCGACCAAGCGGCCCGGCTGCTGGTCAGACGACGCGGCGCCCTCCTTTCGGCAGGCATATGAGCCAGGGGCCGAACCATCCCGCCATTGGCCAGACCCGCATAAAGCTGCACCAGATCCTGCAAACTAAGCCCCAGCCCGCCCAACGCCACGGCAAGCCCCGGCTTGCCGCCGGGCACGACGGGCCGTGTACCGGCATCCTGCATGGCGGCCAACAGCCGCGCGGGGCCGAGAGCATCGGCCAGGGCCACGGCGGGCAGGTTCAACGACAATTGCAGCGCGCGTTCCACTGTCAACTCGCCGCGAAAGGCACCGTCGAAATTCTGTGGCGCGTAGCCGCCAAAATCCATCGGTCTGTCGGCAATCAGGGTTTGCGGATGCGCCAGCCCCTGATCGAAGGCCAGAGCGTAGACCAGCGGCTTGAGCGTGGAACCGGGCGAGCGCAATGCCTGCGTCATGTCGACAAAACCTTGCCGCTGATCCGCCCGGTAACCTGCGGACCCGACCGAGGCCAGGATTTCGCCGGTCTGGTGATCGGCGATCATCAGCGCCACTGACATCTGATCGGGCTGGCCGTGCAGCGCGCGGGTGGCAAGCGTGGCGGCGGCATCCTGCAGGCTGGCGTCGAGCGTGACGTCATGGCGTTGCGCAGCCGGATCGGCGGCGCGAAGCCGGTCGCCCAGATGCGGGGCGAGTCGGGGGAAAGGGTGACGGGTGGCGGGCACGGGTTCAGACCGGGCGGCGGACGCGGCTGCATCGGTCAGCACGCCCGCGCGCGCCATGCGGGCCAGCACCCGGTCGCGCGCGGCAAGTGCCGCGCGGTGGGCGCGGTCGGGGCGGCGCGCCTCGGGCGATTGGGGCAGCGCCACCAGCAGGGCGGATTGCGCGGGCGTCAGGCGGGCGGGTTCCTTGCCAAACCATGCCAGCGTGGCGGCGCGCACCCCTTCGATATTGCCGCCGAAGGGCGCAAGCGTGAGATAGAGCGTCAGGATATCCTGTTTCGACAGCCGCCGCTCCAGCGCCAGGGCCACGCGCATCTGCCGCAGCTTGCCCGCCCAGGCCCCCGTGCCGCTGTTTTCCAGCAGGCGCGCCACCTG
>JAASTF010000370.1 GCA_021767525.1 Paracoccaceae bacterium | reverse complement strand
TCAGTCGCGACAGGCGATCAGAAGGGCCCCAGTCGGTATCGCCTGTCACCCGCGCACGCAACGCTGCCAACCCTGTCCGATCCAGCAGGACAAAACCAAAGGCCGTGCGCACCAGTCCGAAGACCTCTGCATTCATCGCCAACAGATGGTCCAGATAGGCGCGCTCCACACGGTCGACACCGGTGGGCACGCGCCCCGCACGGCTGACCAGCCGCGACAGATCCAGCAGGTAGGCAGACGGTGCCTGGCCCAAGCCGTGGCGCCTTACTCGGCCGCCTTGTCCAGCGATACGATCTCGCGCAGGTATTGCGACAGCTCATCGCGCAGTTCCGGGCGCGAAAGGCCAAAGGAAACCGTCGCCTGGAGGAACCCCGCTTTCGACCCGCAATCGAACCGCTGCCCACGAAAGCGGTAGCCGTAGACCCCGCGCTCGCCCTCGATCTCGGCGGCAATCGCGTCAGTCAGCTGGATTTCCCCGCCCGCGCCCGATTTCATCTTGTTCAGGTTCGACAGCACCGAGGGTTTCAGGATATAGCGCCCGATCACCGCCAGGTTCGACGGCGCGGTGCCAGGCGCAGGCTTTTCCACCATACCCTTGACCGACACGACCGAGCCCATGTCCTCTTTCACGTCCAGGATACCATAGGCGCCCGCCTTGTCGGCAGGCACCTCCATCGCGGCAACGATATTGCCGTCGGTTTCCTCATGGGCTTCGACCATCTGCTGCAAACAGGGCTTTTCCGCCGCGATCACGTCATCGGGCAGGATCACCGCGAAGGGCTCGTTCGCAATCAGCCGCCGCGCGCACCACACGGCGTGACCTAGGCCCAGTGCCTTGTGCTGCCGGATATAGGCAATGGCGCCCGACTCCATGTTGGTGTTTTTCAAGACCTCCAACAGCTCGGTCTTGTTCGCCTTGCGCAGCGCCTGTTCCAGTTGCGGCGCCTCGTCGAAATAATCCTCCAGCGCGCCCTTGCCGCGCGAGGTGACAAAGATGAATTCCTTGATACCGGCAGCGCGCGCCTCGTCGATGGCATATTGAATCAGGGGGCGGTCAACCAGCGTCATGATTTCCTTCGGCACAGCCTTTGTCGCGGGCAAAAACCGCGTTCCCAGACCCGCCACCGGAAAAATTGCCTTGGTTACTTTTCTCTTCATCGCCTGACCTTATCTTGCTCGGGCGCCACTCGACACGTGGCATCTCGGCGCCATCTTGGCACATGAGGCTACGTAAAACATGTTAAAATCCCACGACAGAAGGGGAAAAGCGTGATTTTTGCGGCACCATGCGCAAAAATCCAACAGGTTGAATATCATCTCAGGTGTGCAGTTCGCGCAACTTCCCGCTTAAGGCGAGTCGAAAACCGCCACCAGCGCCAAAGCGGATCACTGCGCAGGCTGCGTCCCCATAAACCGCCCCGCTGGTACCAGACACCTTCGGGCAGGAACCGGACGCTGTGAAACAGCGCTGTGCGCGAAAAGACATACAAGGATACTGTCGCGCCCTCGGCCGCCCGCCGGGCCGCCTGTCGCCGCAGGGCCGCGCGGCGCCAGAACCGGCCGGCGATCACCTCGGCCGGGCCAGTGGCCAGGCTTGGAAAGGGCGCAAAACCCCGCGATGCAGCCGGGATCGGACGCATGGGCAACAGCGCGGCAGACCGGCCCGCCGCCAGCCCTTCGTCGAACCCGCGCAGAATCCGCCCGACATCGCGCGGCTCCAGCCGACCATCCAACATCTGCGTCAACAGCCGGCGGCGTTGATGGGCCCTAAGCTCGGCCATGATGGCCGGCCATGCCAACGGATCAGGGTGATGCTTGCGCAAAAACACCATCTGCGAGCCCGCGATATCGCGCAGATCGGTCACTGCGCGATCCGCGGTGCGCCGTTCGCTGGGCGCATAGGCGTGATGGACCTGCGCAAGGGGCACGATGGCGGTCGCAAGACCGGCGTGCGCAAGCCGCATGTTCAGGTCGGTTTCGTCCATGTAAAAGCGGAATGCAGGATCGAATCCGCCCATTTCGGCCAGGATGTCGCGCCGCACCGCCATGTTGGTGCCTTCGGTCTTGACCGCGCGGCCCTGCGGCGGCGTCAGCAGTGTTACGCGCTCGGGGTCGACGCGGGCGGGGACGGAATGGCCTGCGGTATCGATGGTCCGCGCCTTCCACTGATAGGAAATGCCGTTGCGCCCGCGAACAAAGCCGCCGGCCGACGCCACCCTGCTGTCCTCGAACGCGGTCACAAGATGCTCTAGCCACCGGGGCTCGGGTACAGCATCGTCGTCGATAAAGGCCACGACATCGCCTGCAGCCTCGGCAATACCCAGGTTGCGTGCTTCCGCGATATTCGGGCGGTCGAACTCGATCAATTTCAGATGCGCGGCAAAGGGAAGGTCGCGCACCGCCGCCAGGCCCGCCGGATCGGCAACGACGATCACCTCGTAACTGGCGAAACGCTGCCGGGCGACACCGGCAAGACACAGGCACAACGTATTGGGTCGACCGCGGCTGACGATGACCACGCTGGCCCGCAGGGCGGTCATTCCATCCCCATCTCGGCCATCATCGCCTCGATCCGGGGTACGTCCTCGGGGTTGTTCAACTCCCAGAACTGGCGGCCCCGCGCCTCGACCTCAACGCAAAGGATGGTCTGACCGCGTTCAAGAAAGCGCAGCTGCTCCAGCCCTTCCAGCCGCTCCAACGGCCCGGTCGGCCACTCGCGATAGGCGGCAAGGGCACGCGGCCGATAGGCATAGACACCCACATGGTGAAAAACCGGCGTCGCGGCATCGTCGGCATAGCGGTCAGCGGTAAACGGGATCACCTCTTTGGAAAAATACAGCGCGTGACGCCCTGCCCCGAATACGGCAGTCGTTCCGCCCACGCGCCCCGCCTTGCGATCGTCCAGAAACCCGTTCAACGCTCGCCCGTCGCAGCGCAGAACGGGCGTCGCCACCTGCGCGGACGGATCGCCTTGCAACCCGGCCACCAGATCCTCGACAAACCAATGGGGGGTCAGCGGCGCATCGCCCTGCAAATTCACCACGATCTCGTATCCACCACCCAGCGCCGCATGCGCCTCGGCACAGCGTTCGGTGCCGTTCTGGCATTGGTCCGAGGTCATCACCACCTCGGCCCCAAAGCCCTGCGCCGCGTCGCGGATACGGTCGTCATCCGTGGCCACCACCACGCGAT
>JAASTF010000065.1 GCA_021767525.1 Paracoccaceae bacterium | reverse complement strand
TGGGCGCGGTTCCGCAAAAGGCTGGCCGCGATGGGCCACGCGCCTGCCCAAATCGCGCGCATTGCCTGCCCGATAGGCAACCCGGCCCTGGGCAAACACCCCCAGGCCATTGCCATCGGGGTGGCTGCGGGGATAGTTGAACAGGCGCGACGCCAAGATCGCGGAATGGAAAGGGCCACGGGGTGACGGAAACTCTTTTGACCATCGAGGGGCTGACAAAGGCCTATCCCGGTGTCGTGGCCAATGACGACGTGTCGTTCACCATCCGCGAGGGCGAGGTGCACGCCCTGCTGGGCGAAAACGGCGCGGGCAAATCCACGCTGGTCAAGATGATCTATGGGCTGGTGAAGCCCGACAGCGGCAGCATGACCCTGCGCGGCCAGCCCTATACCCCGGCGGAACCCCGCGCCGCCCGGGCCGCTGGCGTGGCGATGGTGTTTCAGCATTTTTCCCTGTTCGATGCGCTGAACGTGTCGGAAAACATCGCGCTGGGGATGGAAAACCCGCCGCCCATGCGCGACCTCGCCGCCCGCATCCGCGAGGTCAGCGAGACCTATGGCCTGCCGCTCGACCCCTACCGCACCGTGGGCGACCTGAGCGCGGGCGAGCGTCAGCGCGTGGAAATCATCCGCTGCCTGCTGCAAGATCCGCGCCTTTTGATCATGGACGAGCCCACCAGCGTGCTAACCCCGCAAGAGGTGGAGATCCTGTTCGAAACCCTGCGCAAACTGACCGGCGAAGGCGTGGCGATCCTGTATATCAGCCACAAGCTGGAAGAGATCAGGGCGCTGTGCGACCAGGCCACGATCTTGCGGCTGGGCCGCAACGTGGGCACCTGCGTGCCGTCCGAGACCACCGCGCGCGAGATGGCCGAGATGATGGTGGGCAGCGCCTTTCAACCGCCCGAGCGCGCCGCGCGCGAACTGGGCGCGGTGGCGTTGGAGATCACCGGCCTGTCGGTCAAAAGCCCGTCGGAATTTGGCACCGCGCTGAAAGACGTGTCGCTGTCGGTGCAGGCGGGGGAAATCCTGGGGCTCGGCGGTGTGGCGGGCAACGGACAGGATGAATTGCTGGCCGCGCTGTCGGGCGAGCTGCGCACCGCGCCCGGCGCGATCACCGTCAAGGGGCAGCCCGTGGGCAAGATGGGCCCCACTGACCGGCGCCGCCTTGGTCTGCTGACGGCCCCCGAAGAACGTCTGGGCCATGCCGCCGCCCCCGATATGAGCCTGACGGAAAACGCGGCCCTGACCGCCGCGCAGCGCGAAGGGCTGGTGCAAAACGGCTTTCTGAATTGGGCCAAGGCGCGCGACTTTGCCGAAAGTATCATCGAACGGTTCGACGTGCGCACCCCCGGCCCCGGCACGGCGGCGCGGGCGCTGTCGGGCGGCAATCTGCAGAAATTTGTGATCGGCCGCGAGGTGATGCAGCGCCCCGAGGTGCTGGTGGTGAACCAGCCGACATGGGGCGTCGATGCCAGCGCGGCCGCGTCGATCCGGCAGGCGCTGCTGGACCTGGCCGCTGGCGGCACCGCCGTGCTGGTCATCAGCCAGGACCTGGACGAGCTGATGGAGATCAGCGACCGCTTCGGCGCCTTGAACGAAGGCCGGCTGAGCGATATCCGCCCCACGCGCGGGCTGACCGTCGATGAAATCGGCCTGATGATGGGCGGCGCCCGCGGGATGGAGGTGGCCCATGTCTGACCGCTGGCAAACCGGGGCCGGGCAAGGGGGCGGCGCATGATAAAGCTGGAAAAACGCCCGCAGCCATCACGGCTCTGGACCTATCTTGCGCCGCTTCTGGCGGTGGTCCTGACGATGATCGTGGGGGGCATCCTTTTTTCGATCCTGGGCGCCAACCCGGTCGAGGCAATCCGCACGATTTTCTGGGATCCGCTGTTCAACCCGCAATTCGCAGGCTACTCGCGCCCGCAGCTGCTGGTGAAGGCCGGGCCCTTGATCCTGATCGCCATTGGCCTGTCGATCGGGTTTCGCGCGGGCATCTGGAACATCGGCGCCGAAGGGCAATACATCATGGGCGCGATCTGCGGCGCGGCGGCGGGGCTGGCGCTCTACCCGTCGGAAAGCGTGCTGATCTTTCCGCTGATGATCGTCGCGGGCGCCCTTGGGGGCTGGGCCTGGGCGATGATCCCCGCGGTGCTGAAAACGAGGTTCGGCACCAACGAGATCCTGGTGTCGCTGATGCTGGTCTACGTGGCCGAGAATATCCTGGCCTCTGTCTCATCGGGGTTGTTGCGCAATCCCGACGGCATGGGCTTTCCGGGCAGCCGCAACTTCAAACAGTGGGAGGCCGGCCACAACGCCGAGCTGATCGCCAACACCGGCATGCATTGGGGCGTTGTCTTTGCCTTCATCGCGGTAATCGGCGCCTATGTCATGCTGACGCGCCACATCACCGGCTTTCACATCCGCCTGACCGGCGAGGCGCCCAAGGCCGCGCGCTTTGCCGGCGTGAACCCGGCGCGGATCGTGTTTTTGTGCCTGGGCCTGGCCGGTGCGCTGGCCGGGCTGGCCGGGTTGTTCGAGGTGTCGGGCCCGGCCGGGCAGATCACCATCGACTTCAACTCGGGCTACGGGTTCACCGCGATCATCGTGGCGTTTCTGGGCCGGCTGCACCCGGTGGGCATCCTGCTGGCGGGGCTGTTGATGGCGCTGACCTATATCGGGGGCGAGCTGGCGCAGCTGATGCTGGGGGTGCCCGGCGCGTCGATCCAGCTGTTCCAGGGGATGCTGCTGTTTTTCCTGCTGGGCGTCGACGTGTTCACCAATTACCGCATTCGCATCGGCACACGAGAGGTGGCGTAATGGATCTTGGCGCAATCAACCCGATCCTTCTGATCGCCTCGATCATGGTGTCGGCAACCCCGATCCTGCTGGCCGCCATCGGCGAGATGGTGGTGGAAAAATCCGGCGTGCTGAACCTGGGCGTCGAGGGGATGATGATTACCGGCGCGGTCGTGGCCTTTGCGGTGGCGGTCAACACCGGCTCGCCCCTGCTGGGCTTTGCCGCGGGTGCGGTGGGCGCTGCGGCCCTATCGTTGAGTTTCGGCATCCTGACGCAGCTTTTGATGTCGAACCAGGTGGCCACCGGCCTTGGCCTGACACTGGTGGGGCTGGGTCTGTCATCGCTGATCGGCAAACCCTATGAGGGCGTCAAGGCGCCGTCGCTGCCGCGGCTGGACATTCCGGTGCTGTCGGACCTGCCGGTGGTGGGGCGTATGCTCTTTTCGCATGATATCATGGTGTATCTGTCGCTGCTGCTGGTCGTCGCGGTCTGGGCGTTTCTGAAATTCACCCGTGCGGGCCTGATCTTGCGGGCGGTGGGCGAAAGCCACGACAGCGCCCACGCACTGGGCTACAAGGTGGTGCGTGTGCGCCTGCTGGCGATCCTGTTCGGCGGCGCCTGCGCGGGGCTTGGCGGGGCTTACCTGTCGCTTGTGCGCGTCCCGCAATGGACCGAGGGCATCACCGCCGGCGCGGGCTGGATCGCGCTGGCCATCGTCGTCTTCGCCAGCTGGCGCGCGGGCCGCGTTGCCGTCGGTGCCTATCTTTTCGGCGGCATCACGGTGCTGCAACTGAACCTTCAGGCGGCGGGCGCGCAGGTGCCCGTGGCGCTCTTGTCGGCGTCGCCCTATGTGATAACGATCCTTGTGCTCGTCATCATCTCGGCCCGCGGCATGCACGGGGCACCGGCATCGCTGGGCCGATCCTTCCACGCCTCGAACTAGGGGCATAACCTATCAACCACCACAACAGGGGATGACCATGAAAAGAAGAACCTTGCTGGCCAGTGTGGCCCTTGCCGCGTCGCTGGGCACCGCTGCCTTTGCGCAGGATGATCCGACAAAGGCGTGTTTCGTCTATGTCGGGCCGATCGGTGACGGCGGCTGGACCTATCAACACCACCAGGGCGCCCTGGCCGTGAAAGAGGCCTATGGCGACAAGGTGGAAATCGCCTATCAGGAAAGCGTGCCCGAAGGCGCCGATGCCGAGCGCGTGCTGACCCAGATGGCGCTGTCGGGCTGCGACATCATCTTTACAACCTCGTTCGGTTACATGGACGCCACCAACGCCGTGGCCGCCAAGTTCCCCGACATCAAGTTCGAGCACGCCACCGGCTACAAGCGCGAGCATCCGAACGTGTCGACCTATAACGCGCGATTTTACGAAGGCCGCGCCGTGGTGGGCCACATCGCGGGCAAGATGACCAAGACCAACAAGATCGGCTACATCGCCTCGTTCCCGATCCCCGAGGTCATCATGGGCATCAACAGCTATTTCCACCACGCCAAGATGGCCAATCCGGATGTCGAGCTGGTGGTGACCTGGGCCTATACCTGGTTCGACCCGGCGAAAGAGGCCGACGCCGCCCGCGCCATGCTGGACCAGGGCGTTGACGTAATCACCGCGCATACCGACTCGACCGCGCCGCTGGCCGAGATCGCCAAGGAAAACGGCAATGCCTGGGGCTTTGGCCAGGCGTCGGACATGGCGGCCTTTACCACCAATGACGATGGCACGCCCGGGCCGCGCATCACGTCGATCATCGACGAATGGTCGCCCTACTACGTCAAGCGCGTTGGTGCGCTGATGGACGGCACGTATGAGCAGGTCGACAGCTGGGCAGGGATGCCCGAGGGCGAAGTCGTGATCGGCCCGATGAACGATGCCATCCCCGAAGACGTAAAGGCCGAGGCGCAGGCGATGATCGACGCGATCACGTCGGGCGAGTACCACCCCTTCACCGGCCCGATCAACAAGCAGGACGGCTCGGCTTGGCTGGCCGAGGGTGAAACCGCCGACGACGGCACCCTGCTGGGCATGGATTTCTACATCGAAGGCATCACCGGCGAGATCCCGCAATAAGCGCGGCCCGCTGCGAAACACGGAAAAGGCCCGCCAGACCGGCGGGCCTTTTTCTTTGCGCCGCGCACAAAAAAGCGCGGGCCGAATAACCCGTCGGGCGTGATGCACGGTGCTGTTCGGAAATTGGCAGGGGCAGCAGGGTTCGAACCCGCGACCTACGGTTTTGGAGACCGTCGCTCTACCAGCTGAGCTATACCCCTAGGCCGGGGTGACGGATACGACGCCGATTGGCTGAAATCAAGGGCGATTTTCGCCCTTTCGCGTCGCGCCGCTTATTTCGCGGCCTTCACGAAGGCATCGACCATCAGCGCGGCGAATTCCGGCGATTTATGCGCGGCGTCACCGCTTTCGTCCGCGCCTTCGATGGCGTATTTCGCATCGGTGAACACGCCCTCGACGATGGTGTGCTCTGGCTGCCGGATCAGCGCTACGCCACCCTCGGCCAGATCGTCGGACAGCGCGGCGAAGAGCCGGTCGCGCTGATCCCTGGTCGCGGCATCGACGCGGGGATACTGCGCCAATGTGCGCCCCTCTGCGGCCATGTCGAGGACACCCCAGGTCAAAAGCGGCGAGGGCGCGAAAAAGACGCGCGTGCGGCCATCCCCGGCCAGCCACTTGGCCATGCGGGCGGCGCGGCAATCGCCGGTCACGCGGGCAGCGGCGGCGCGCAGCACCGCATCGCTGAGATAGCCGTTATCCCGCTGCATGTGGTGGATCAGCGGCGGAAAGAACTCGGACAGGCGCAGGCGGCAGCCGTAAAACAGCACCATGTCGAAATCGCCGGGGGCAAGCGTGACGCGGCCCTTGCCGTTGATATGGGCGACAACCTCGGCGGCCGCGTCCGTGGTTGGGCGGATCGCATCGTCCACCAGGTGCAGCTTGCGAAACGTCTCGCCCGCGGCGCCAAAGAACTCCAACTGAAAGCCCGGCAGTTTCAGAACGCCAGCATCCAGCGCCTTGCGGACGCTGCCGATATGGCTGTCGCCAAACACACACAGCAACTTATTTCGCGAAGGCACCCAGCAACTCCTCTTCGCATGTCACCTCGCCCTCGGCCGCTGGGGCGGCGGGCGGCACTTTCTTGCGCTGGCGCGTCTTGGGCGCGCCAAAGGCACGGGCCTGATCGGCAAAGAAATGGCCCATCACCGTGTCCACACCGGCCTTTTCCACGCTGCGCATGTTGGGCGCATAGAACATGCCGCGAAAGATCGGGTGGGTGATGATTTCGTAGGACGGGAAGTAATCGACGGTCTTCATATCCTCGACCATCTGGCCCGCCACCGCGCGCAACACCGATTTCGAATAGGTCGTGGCCGTCAGCACATGATTGCCCGAGGCCGTCGCCGTCAGCGGCACGGGCGACACGGTCAGCAGCACGCGCAGCCCCTTGTTGTGCTGGCGCATCAGCCTTAGCGCGGCCTGCAATTCCTTGTGGAGCGAGCGGAAGCCGCCGTTGCGGAACACGTGCCGGTCGGGGTCGAATTGCGCGCCCTTCACCGTGCCGGGGCACAGCGCGTATTGCAGGCCGGTTTCGCCGTTTTCCCAACTTTCGGTCAGGCCCAGCGTAAAGACGAAAACATCGGCCTGTTGCACCGCGTCGCGGATCGCGGCCAGGGTGGCGGCCCGTGCGGCGCGCAATTCGGCCTCGGACGCAAAACCGCCCGGCTCGATCACGGGGCGCAGCGGGTCGTAGAACCGGCCGTCCTCTTCCCAGATCTCGTCAGGCACATCGCCCGCATCAAAGGCCAGTTGCAGCCATTGCAGCAGCATCTTGGGCGTATAGATGTTGCCGGTACGAAAGCTGAAAATGCCATAGTTGAACTGCCGCGCCGCGTCTTCGCGCAAGAAGGGCGGGGCCGGTTCGGCATCGTACCAGTGATAGCCCCGCGCGCTGAGCGCCCGGCCGATATGCTGGGCAAAACAGCTGCCTGCGGTGACGATCTTGTGCTTGGGCAGAATGCGAAAGCGCGGTTGCCAAAGACCTTGCAGCCCGAAGGCCCCAGCCTCGGCCACGGCGGGGCGCCAATACGCCTGGGGCCCGAGGGTTTCATAAGGATTGCTCATCCGATGGCCGCACCTTTGAACCGCTTATGCGGGGTTCTGCCCCGTTTTCGTTACGAAAACGCTAGCAGAGCCCCGTTGGCCGTTCAACGCGCAGGCCCGCCGGGTGGCTACTCGGCTGCGATCTTGGTGGCAAAGCGGGGACTTTGCACCACACCCTTGTCGAAAAGCTGGGCGATTTCGGTGTCGCACATGCCCACAACGTCGCCCAGGATTTCCTCGGTATGCGCGCCAAGGGCGGGCGCCTGTTCGGGCCGTGTGCGCGGCGCGGCCGAGAAACTGATGGGCGAGCCAGGCACCGGGAAGCGGCCCAGGCCGGGTTGGTCCATTTGGGTGAAGATCGGGTTGTCGGTGGACAGGTCCGGGTCTTCGGCCACCGCCTCTTTCACGGTGCGGAATTGCGACCATGTCAGCCCGGCCTTGTTGAAATCGTCGGCAAATTCGTCCACGCGGCGCGCGGCAAAGAAGGGGCGCAGGATCTCGGTGATCTCGTGGCGCAGCTCCCAGCGCACGGCCTCGTCCATCAGGTCGCGGCCCTTGCGGGTGGCCAGGCGCGCCATCGCGTCGGTGGTGCCGGTCGCGGAAACCAACCCTTTCCACTGGCGCGCGGTCAGGCCGATCACCATCACGCGCTTGCCATCGGCACAGACGAAATCCTGCCCGTAAGCGCCATAAAGCGCGTTGCCGGACTTGCCGCGTTCTTCGGGGTTCACCACCGCGTCGCCGATCATGCCAAGATTGCCCAGCATGGCCGCCGCCACGTCTTTCAGCGCGATTTCCACGTCCTGCCCGGCGCCGTGGCGCAGGCGGTGCCGTTCAGCCGCCAGCAGGGCGCTGACGCACATGTTGCCGGCGATGCAATCCCAGGCCGGCAGCGCGTTGGCCACCGGGTCGGGGTGGCCTTCGGGGCCGGTGATATCGGGGATGCCAAGCGCGGGGTTCACGGTGTAATCCACCTGCGGGCGGCCGTGCCGATCGCCCATCAACGTGACCATGATCAGATCCTTGCGGAACTGCGACAGGGTTTCGTAATCCATCCAGCCGCGCACGCGAAGATTGGTCAAAAACAGGCCCGCATCGTCACCCGGGGCGGTGATGATCCGCGTGACCAGCTCGCGCCCCTCGGCCGATTTCATGTCGACGGCGATGGATTTCTTGCCCTTGTTCAGCCCCGCCCAGAACAGGCTTTGCCCGCTGGGCGCGACCGGCATACGGTTGGCATCCAACCCGCCCTCGATCCGGTCAAAGCGGATCACCTCGGCCCCCATTTGGGCCAGGGTCATCCCCGCCAGCGGCACCGCGACAAAGGCCGACCCTTCGACAACGCGCATTCCTTTCAGCAGTTGGGTCATACCGTGCCCTCCCAGATGGCGGTGGCCTGCATGCCCTGGTGGCCGTCCTGGCCGGTGCAAAGGCTCAGGCTGCCATCCTCGTCCTCGGTTGCCATGATATCCAGCGCCTCGCCGTGGAACATCGGGTGCACCCCGCGAAAATCGAACTGCACCGGGCGGCGGCCCATGTGATCGCAAGCGGCCTGCATCAACAGAGTGGCCTGCAGCGGCCCGTGGACGACCAGGCCGGGGTAGTGCTCGACCTCTTGCGCATAGGCCAGATCGTAATGGATGCGATGCGCGTTGAAGGTGACCGCGGAGTAGCGGAACAGCAGCGTTTCCGACATCGGCACCACGTTGTGCAGCACCGGCTTTTCCGGCACCGGCATCTTTTTCGGCGGCGCGTAACTGTCTGGAATTTCAAGGTAAACGATGTCCTGGCGTTCTTCGATCGCCAGGCCCCGCTCGCCATAGATCGCGTGATCGACGGTGACGAACACCATCGGCCCGGCCTTGCCATCCTTTTCGACGACCGAGCGGATGGACGAGCGCCGCTCCATCCCCTCGCCGACGCGCAGGGGGGCATAGAAGTTCAGGCTGCCGCCCGCCCACATGCGCCGGTCCAGGCGCAGCTTGGGCAGGAAGCCGCCCGTCGCGGGATGGCCGTCGCGGCCAAGCTCGGCCATGGGGGCGGTGGGGGGGAAGGCGCACCAGTGCCAGAGCGGCGGAAGAGGGTCGCCGGCAGAAGGGGCGGCGTGGCGCGGGCTGCCCAGCGTGGCGTGGATCTGTGCGGCCATCAGGGGCGTGATGCCACCCGTTTCGGTGGCGGTGCGGCCTTCCCATGCTTTGACGTTTACCTGGTCCATTCCGTCCTCCCTTTCGCGGCGATACCCATTTAGAAGGCAGAGCATTGGACAAAAAATCAAGTGTTTTTAATGACTTAGCGGTATACCGTGATATACCGAACCGCGATGCTGCACCTGCACCGGGGACGGCGCGTGTTGAAAACATATCGAAAATCCGCGATCCTTTCGCAGGCGCAGAAACGCCAGAGCCTGCACAATTTTTTTGCGAATACATTCGTATGCCGTGAAATCAGGCGTTGTGTGCGACGGGATACGGAATCTGCCTGTCAGCCCGGAATGGCGATACACACCCAATGCACAAGCCATGCACACCCCATGCATACGAGGACGCCGGGGGGGGCGTGGTGGGCAGGATTGCCCACCCTAGGGGCGGCGTGAAACGCGGTATGCACATTCCATGCACAAGCTATGCACATCCCGTGCATACGATGATGCCGCGTGGCGTCGTGGGCAGAACGGCCCACCCCACCAGCATCGCTAGAGCCCCAGCATCGACCGCAGCACCTGTTTCTGGATCTTGCCGTTGTTGTTGCGCGGCAGCGGTTCGGACAGGATCGTGTAGGCCTCGGGGCGTTTGTAATCCGACAACCGTTCAGCACAGAACGCGCGCAGGTCGGCCTCGTCCACCGTCACACCATCGCGGGGCACGACAAAGGCGTGCACCCGTTCGCCCAGCACCGGGTCGGGCGTGCCGATGATGGCGCATTCGGCCACCGCGTCGTGATAGCTCAGCTTGTCCTCGACCTCGGCGCTGAACACCTTGAACCCGCCGCGATTGATCATGTCCTTCAGCCGGTCGAACACCCGGACGAAACCGTTCTCGTCGATCGAGCCGATATCGCCCGACCGCCAATAGCCATCGACGAAATCCTTGGCGTTCGCCTCGGGGCGGTTGTGATAGCCGGGCACCACCATCGGCCCCGCGATCAGCAATTCGCCGGGCGTGCCGGGCGGCACCTCTTGCCCGTCGGCATCCACCACCTTGATCTGGCCGCAGGGCACCGGCTGGCCCACGCTGTCCATGTTTTCGCGCCAGCACGACAGCGGCATGATCGTCGCGGGCGAGGTGGTTTCGGTGGCGCCATAGGCGTTGATCAGCGCCAGTTGCGGCAGTTTCTGACCGATCCGTTCGATCGTGGCGACCGGCATCGGCGCACCGCCGAACGCGCCCAAACGCCAGCTGGACAGGTCGGTGTCGTCCAGCTCGGGCGTCATGGCAATCAGGCTGTAGATCGCGGGAACGAGGATGGAATAGGTGATCTTTTCGCGGCTGGCGAGGTCAAGAAACGCCTGCCGCTGGAACGAGTCGCGCAGCAGCACGGCACAGCCGCCCACCGCCATGATCGTCAGCGCCACCGCCACAAGGCCCGTCACATGCGACAGCGGCACGGCGGTCAAGGCGCGATCCTTTTCGGTCAGGCCGAGGCAGCGGGCGAAATTGATCGAGGAATGGATCATGCCCAGATGGGTCAGCATCGCGCCCTTGGGCCGCCCGGTGGTGCCCGAGGTGTAGAGGATCACGGCAACGTCCTCTTCCCCGGCGGGGGCGGCGCCGGTCAGCGGCGCGCCTTGCAGCAGATCGTCAAAGGGGCGGGCATCGCCCGGCGTGCCGTCAACGCAATAGCGCAGGGTCAGGTCGGGCAGGTCGGCGGCGTCGGGCAGGATGTCGGCAGCATCGGCCTGGAACACCAGCACCGAGGCGCCGCAATCGTCGAGCAGGAACTGCAGCTCGGGCTTGGCCAGGCGAATGTTCATCGGCACGGCGACAGCGCCCAGCCGGAAGGCCGCGAAAAGCGTGATCATGAATTGCCAGCGGTTGGTCAGCAAAATGGCGATGCGCGCGCCGCGGCCGACGCCCTGATCGGCCAGCCGCGCGGCAACGGTGGCCACCGCGGTGTCGAACTGCGCATAGCTAAAGCGGCGCCCTTCGACCAGCGCGGGGCGGTCGGGAAAATCGCGCAGATGGGCGGCCAGCATATCGTTCAACGTGGCGGGGCGTTCGGCGTAACACAGCATCTGCCGCCCGTCGTAATGTGTCTCACGCTGCAACGGGCCGCCCAGCCCGCTGGTCCAGTGCCTGTCCTGTCCGGTCACGATTTCCCCTCCCCGTTTCGCAGCGGTGCCGGCCGCGAACGGCGCCCTCCTCCCCGCATGTCAGGCGGAACTATATCGGACGATCCGGGCGGCACAATCGGTTGCGTTGGCCCGGGCGCCAGGGGCCTGCATGGCGCTTGGGCGCGCTGCGGTGTGTCTGGCGGTTGATGCGCCGGGCAGAGCGTTCGGGCGCAAGGGTTGCATCGCGCCGATTGCCGGCCCGATCCGGTGACAGACCGACGGGGGGGCAGCGGATGGCCGCGCCTTCTTTTGAGGTCATCGCTTTATGCCAGCCAGGTCCGCGAAACCTTGATCATTGCGCAGAGGCCGACAAAGCGGCTGGCGAGGGGGCGGGCATCCGCGCAAACAAAAAGGCCACCCGAAGGCGGCCTTTTCATTCGCGATCAGCTGGCTCTCGGTATGTTTTCAGACGAAAACATACCTGCCGCCGCGGGCAGGTTTTCTGCGAAACCCCGCCTTACTCGATGATCTTCGACACGACGCCTGCGCCGACGGTGCGGCCGCCTTCGCGGATGGCGAAGCGCAGGCCGTCTTCCATGGCGATCGGCGCGATCAGCTCGACCGAGAACGACACGTTGTCGCCCGGCATCACCATCTCGGTGCCTTCGGCCAGCGTCACCGTCCCGGTCACGTCCGTCGTGCGGAAGTAGAACTGCGGGCGGTAGTTGGCGAAGAACGGCGTATGACGGCCACCCTCTTCCTTGGTCAGGATGTAGGCCTCGGCCTCGAACTTGGTGTGCGGCGTCACCGAGCCCGGCTTGCACAGCACCTGGCCACGCTCGACCTGCTCGCGATCCACGCCGCGCAGCAGCGCGCCGATGTTGTCGCCCGCTTCGCCGCGATCCAGCAGCTTGCGGAACATCTCGACACCGGTGCAGGTCGTCTTGCGGGTATCCTTGATGCCGACGATCTCGATCTCGTCGCCAACATTGATCACGCCACGCTCGACACGACCGGTCACAACCGTGCCGCGGCCCGAGATCGAGAACACGTCTTCGATCGGCATCAGGAACGGCTGGTCCACCGCGCGCTCGGGCGTGGGGATGTACTCGTCGACCGCCGCCATCAGCTCGCGGATCTTGTTCTCGCCGATTTCCGGGTCACGCCCTTCCATCGCCGCCAGCGCCGAGCCGGCCACGATCGGAATGTCGTCGCCGGGGAAGTCGTACGAGCTCAGAAGCTCGCGCACTTCCATTTCCACCAGCTCCAGCAGTTCCTCGTCGTCCACCTGGTCGACCTTGTTCAGGAACACCACCAGCGCCGGAACGCCAACCTGGCGCGCCAGCAGGATGTGCTCGCGCGTTTGCGGCATCGGGCCGTCGGCCGCGTTCACAACCAGGATCGCGCCGTCCATCTGCGCCGCGCCGGTGATCATGTTCTTGACGTAGTCGGCGTGGCCGGGGCAGTCCACATGCGCGTAGTGACGGTTGTCCGTCTCGTATTCCACATGCGCGGTCGAGATCGTGATGCCGCGCGCCTTCTCTTCCGGCGCGCCGTCGATCTGGTCATACGCACGGAAATCGCCGAAATACTTCGTGATCGCCGCCGTCAGCGTCGTCTTGCCGTGGTCAACGTGACCAACGGTCCC
>JAASTF010000369.1 GCA_021767525.1 Paracoccaceae bacterium | reverse complement strand
TTCGGCCAAGGGGGCCACGGCAAAGATCGATTCGGCCAACTCGGTCATCATGTCGGCCTGCATCAGGGTGGGCGTGCCGCCGCCCCAGTGCAGCCGTGACAGCGTGACGCCCTTGGGCAGAACCTGCCCCAGCATGGCGATCTCGGCCTTCAGGGTTTCCAGATACGCGCGCACCGGTTCGTCGCTTTGCGTGCCCTGGGTGCGGCAAGCGCAAAACCAGCATAAACGACGGCAAAACGGGACATGTACGTACAATGAGATACGGGAGCCGGGCGTGATGGCGCGGATCCAGTCGGCAAAATCGTCGGGGCCAATCGCAGACGAGAAATGGGGCGCCGTCGGGTAACTTGTGTACCGCGGCACCTTCGCGTCAAACAGTCCCAGTTTTGCAAGTTGCGTTTTTGTGATCATGAGCCTAGCCTGTAAGGCAGGACACACAGGGTTTCATTGACCCAGATCAAGCGCGCGAACACATTATGCTTAACGAAGAAAAGACCGCTCTGTCGCACGAGTGTGAAGACTGCCCTATTCGCCACAGGGCCGTTTGCGCGCGTTGTGAAACCGACGAACTGGAGCGGCTGGAAGAAATCAAATATTACCGGAACTTCGAGGCGGGCCAGACGATCATCTGGTCGGGCGACCGCATGGATTTCGTGGGGTCGGTCGTGTCTGGCATCGCCACGCTGACCCAGACAATGGAAGATGGCCGCACGCAGATGGTGGGCCTGCTGCTGCCCAGCGATTTTGTTGGGCGGCCGGGGCGTGATGGCTCGCCCTATGACGTGGTGGCCACAACGGACGTGGTGATGTGCTGTTTCCGAAAGCGCCCGTTCGAAGACATGATGTCGACCACGCCGCATATCGCGCACCGCCTGCTGGAAATGACGCTGGACGAGCTGGACGCCGCGCGTGAATGGATGCTGGTTCTGGGCCGCAAGACCGCGCGCGAAAAGATCGCCAGCCTCTTGTCGATCATCGCGCGCCGCGACGCGTCGCTGAACCTGCGCCCGACGCAGGGGGCGCTGGTCTTTGACCTGCCGCTGACGCGCGAGGCGATGGCCGATTACCTGGGCCTGACGCTGGAAACCGTCAGCCGCCAGATCTCGGCGCTGAAGCGTGACGGCGTGATAGAACTGGAAGGCAAGCGCCACGTCACCGTGCCCGATTTCAGCCGCCTGCTGGACGAGGCGGGGGATGACAGCGACGGCGGGATGCTTGTCTAAGCCACAAACCGGCGCGGTGCTGCGCCTGACCGACGATCCAAGCGATAGTTACCTGGGCGGATGGCCCGACCCGTTGCCGGCCGATTGGCCCGCGTGCCGCGCGGGTCCGATGCATTTCCTGGCGCAGATCGACCTGGCGCAACTGGCGCAGGCCGTGCCCGACACGCCATTGCCGCGCGATGGTGCGCTGCAGCTCTACGCCGATACCGGCGTTTTCGTGGATTACGAAGAGGAGTGCCCGGTCGCCTTGCGCCATTTCGCTGGCGATACCGCGTCGGGTGCGCGCCCCGATCTGCCGGGCCTTGGCGGCTATGCCTGGGATCACCTGTTTCCCTGGGCCTTGGGCCCCGAGGACGCGCCCAACCATTTCCGCCGCTGGCCGATTGAGATGCGGCCGCTCGAAGCGACGCCCGACACGCTGCTCGAAGCGGCGCGGGAGACGCTGTTTGCCGATGTCGATGTCGTTCCGTATCCCAGCAGTGCGCAGATGGTCGCGGAAGGCAGCGCCGCCACGCCCTGGCGCGCGGTGCAGATGGCGCTGGCCCGCGTCGCGGCCGATCTGAAGGCTGGTGCCCCGCTGCCTCGCCGCAGCCTGGGCAGCATGTTCAAACGGCGTGATCCTTCGGCCCCCGACCCGTCGCTGATCCGCGCGGCACATGATGCGCTGGCGGCGATGCAGGCGATTGCCGAGGGTCAGCCCGGCGATGCCATCGTGCCACCCGCGCAGATGCGGACGCTGGCCGGGCACATCGCGCCGATCCAGGCGCTGTCGCGGCATCTGCCCCCGCGCAGCTTCACCCAGCGCCATATGCGGCTGGCCCGTGGCGAGGCGGAAACCCTGTCGCTGCTACTGGACGGGCCGCGTCGCCATGTCTGGCAGGACTGGCTGGCGCAGGGCGGAGACCTGGCCGCGCAAGTGCCGCAGGGTTTCTGCGACCGCGCCATGGGGCGCGTCTGGCATCAGGAGTTCAACCCCCGCCGCATAGGGCCCTGGTATTTCTGGCATCAGGCCCTGGGGCCGGTTGTTCGCGGCACCGAGGCCGGTGTCGATCCGGAAACCCATGTGCTGCTGCTGCGCATCACCTGCGACGACCGGGTTGGGTTTTTCATGGATGGCGAACACCAGCCCGCCTTTTCGATCTGGATCCCGCGCGATGCGCTGGTGCGGGGCGATTGGCACGCCGCCTTTGGCAAACTGTCGGATGTCGCGGCTTGAACCCGCCCGCGTTTGCGCCTCGCGCATTTCCTGCTAAACGCTGAACCCCACACGCAGGAGGAGCCGATGCAACACACCCATGTTCTGATTTCCGGCGGCGGGATTGCCGGGCTGTCCCTGGCGCTGACCCTGCACCAGATCGGCGTGCCCTGCACGGTGTACGAGGCCGTGCCCGAGCTGCGCCCGCTGGGTGTGGGCATCAACCTGCAGCCCAATGCCGTGCGAGAGCTGTATGACATGGGGTTCACCCAGGCTGATCTGGACGCGGTGGGCGTGCCCGCCCGCGAATGGGCGCTGGTGGGCCGCAACGGCAACGACATCTATGCCGAGCCGCGCGGATTGCTGGCGGGCTATAACTGGCCGCAATACGCGGTGCATCGCGGGCAATTGCAGATGATGCTGCTGGATGCAGTGCGCGACCGGCTGGGCGCGGAGGCGGTTCAAACCGGCGCGCGGGTGACGGGCTATGCCCAGGATGCCGAGGGCGTCAGCGTGACCATCACCGACCCGCAGGGCAACACGCGCACCGAACGGGGCAGCCTGCTGGTGGCGGCCGATGGCCTGCACTCGCCCATCAGGGCGCAGATGCACCCCGATCAGCCGCCGATCCAATGGGGCGGCGCGGTTCTGTGGCGGGGGGTGACGCGGGCCAAGCCCATCCGCACCGGCAGCAGCTTTGTGGGGCTTGGCACGCACAAGCACCGCATGGTGATCTATCCGATTTCGCACACTGACGCCGATGGCATGGCCACGATCAACTGGATTGCGGA
>JAASTF010000368.1 GCA_021767525.1 Paracoccaceae bacterium | reverse complement strand
CGGGTGAAGGGAATCGAACCCTCGTCTTCAGCTTGGGAAGCTGCGGCTCTACCATTGAGCTACACCCGCGATGGGGGTGATTTACACCGCTTGGCCGGGGCTGTCCAGACGGCGAAACGGGCGGTCACAACACATGCACAACCCATGCACATGTGATGCATATTCCGGTTGCGATCAGGCGGGATCGGCCAGGTAATCGGCGTCGGCCACTTTTTCCAGCCAGTCGGCGGCGCTGTCGCCGTCTTTTTCCTGAATGGCGATATGGGTCATGGCGGTGTCGGGGGCGGCGCCGTGCCAGTGCTCTTCACCCGGTTCGAACCAGATCACGTCGCCCGGGAAGATTTCCTGCACCGGGCCGCCGCGACGCCCCACGCGGCCCTTGCCGGCGGTCACGATCAGGGTCTGGCCGAAGGGGTGGGTGTGCCAGGCGGTGCGCGCGCCCGGCTCGAACGTGACGGTCAGGGCGTTGACGCGTGCGGGCGCGTCGGCCGAGATGACGGGATCAAAGCGGACGGTGCCGGTGAAATAGTCGGGGTTCGGCCCTTGCGAGGGGCGGCTGCCGGCGCGGTGGATTTTCATGACGGCTCTCCTGTCTTGGGTTCGAGGGCAGGATACCGATGCCATTCGTGCGGACAAGCCGGCAGTTGAAGGGCCGGCTGGGTCGGGCATGGGGTTTGGGGCTTCATGGGATTAGGCCCGCGCGACAGCTTTCCGGGGCAGGCGACGGAAGCTGCCGAAGTCGTGCCAAACTTTGGGCAAGAAGTGTCTGTAGCTTTTCACGGAATTTGTAATGAGGACGGGCAAATGAATTCCCGATGGTATGCCTTTATATTCGTTTTGATTGGCCGCTTCTGGTCCGGCTGCGTGGATGACCGTCGCCCGGATTCGCTGCGCCGGGATGTGTGCGTGTGGCCCAAGCGATCGGATCGGAAACGGTTTCTTAAACGGATTGGCGAGATCGCGCGCACGGCCAACACGGTGTTGGACGCGGCCCGGCAAGAGCAGGCGGCGGGTGCATCAAAGACCACATCGCCGGCGCTGGACGCGGTCAGGCAATCTCGGGAAGTTGCGATCATGATGGCGATCACCGAGTTGCGACAGCACTGGGTCGAACCCCCCACCTATCGAAACTGGTCGCCGCGGCAGATTCGCAGCGGTCAATTGTTGATCGCCTATTGCATGGAGCCCGACGACACGATTGCCGAAGCGTATCTTGCGACAGTGGGGGATGTGGAATTCTTTCGTCGTTGGCGGAACAAGGTGCAGGGCGCGGCAAAATCGGCCAAACGAAAGGCGGATCGTGCGGCCTTTCTGGAAAAATTCGAGTTGGAGCAGGCAAAGCTTCGCTCTGTTTGGGAGGAGGCAACAAAAGACCCGGCCAAAACCTGGAGCGGGGTTGGCGATACCATGCGCGAACCGGTGCCCGAAACGCCCATGCGCAAGGCAATACAGCAGGCCGCGCCCGATCCGTGGCTTTGGCATGTCGTCGCGACCGATCAGCACGAGCTGAACGCCGATCGGGCCGCGTGCATTTTCTGGATCCTGGATCAGCCCGAGTGTGATCGCGCCACGGTGGCCGAGTTCATCGCGGGATACCTGGAAAGCGAAAACTACTGGCGCGCGGCAAGGGCGGCTGCCGCAGGGGGCAACGCCT
This sequence comes from Paracoccaceae bacterium, assembly GCA_021767525.1. Classification (GTDB taxonomy): domain Bacteria; phylum Pseudomonadota; class Alphaproteobacteria; order Rhodobacterales; family Rhodobacteraceae; genus Lutimaribacter. Next base: position 1,562 of record JAASTF010000368.1, on the reverse strand, counting down.
GGCAGTTTTCCGCGTTTGCGGACCTGGTCGCGCGATGGAACAGCGCGCTGCCGCCGAACCAACGCATCAATCGAAAAGATGCGGCTGTTTGGAGCGAGGACGGGCGAAATCCGCGTCTGCTGCGGGCGACGAAGGCGCGCATCATCCAGGACTATGCAAGGGTGCATCTGGATACCGGAATGCCCATTCCAGAGGTGCCACGGGGGCTGTCGCGCGCGCTTGACGGGGCCCCGCCAAAAACGACGCTGTCGAAAACCGGGCCTTTGATCTATGATTTCGACCGGCGCCGGATCGTCGAGGCCGCTGCCACAGAGTAACCGCGCATGGCCTGGAAGGGCCATGCACAGCGGCGCCGCAGCCGCCCCAGGCTGCACAGGCGCGCCGTTCGCCGCGGCGCCTTACCCGCGCCGCCGTCTGCGGCGGCCGCCATCCTCGCCGCCGCCGGTGTTGAAGCTGACCTTGGGCAGGGGCACCACCTTGCCGAGTTCGGGGAACGGGTCGGTGGCGTGCGGGATTGCGTTGGCGGCGACGAAATGTTCCTGGAATTTCGGCTCGATCGCGGTTTCGACCTTGGTGATCTTGTGCACGGTTTCCTCGATCGTTTTGCGCGCCGCCACGTTGTGCAGCGCGATGCGCGCGCCGGTGCCGGCGGCGTTGCCCGCGCTGGTCACACGATCCAGCGGCACGTCGGGGATCATGCCCAGCACCATCGCGTGTTTGGGGCTGATATGCGCGCCGAAGGCCCCGGCCAGCACGACGCGGTCGACCACGTCGACGCCCATTTCATCCATCAGCAGCCGCGCGCCGGCGTAAAGCGCCGATTTCGCCAGCTGGATCGCGCGAATGTCGCCTTGGGTCACGCTGATGAGCGGGCCGCCCTCGGCGGTGCCGTCGTGGATGACGTAAGCATGGGTGCGGCCATCGGCGATTGAGCGGGACGTGCCGGTTTTCTCGGCCGAGCCGATCAGGCCCGAGGGGTCGAGCAGCCCGGCCATGCGCATTTCGGCCACCGCCTCGATGATCCCTGAGCCGCAGATGCCGGTGATGCCGGTTTCGGCCACGGCTGTTTCGAACCCGTCTTCGTCGGACCAGAGGTCAACGCCGATCACGCGGAAGCGCGGTTCCTTGGTGTCTGGGTCGATCTCGATCCGTTCGATGGCGCCGGGGGCGGCGCGCTGCCCCGAGCTGATCTGCGCGCCCTCGAAGGCGGGGCCGGTGGGGGATGAGCAGGCCAGAACGCGGCTTTTGTTGCCCAGCAGGATTTCCGCGTTGGTGCCCACGTCGCAGATCAGCACCAGGTCGTCGGACTGGTCGGGCCGTTCCGACAGTGCCACGGCGGCGGCATCGGCGCCCACATGGCCCGCGATGCAGGGCAGAACGTAAACCTGCGCCGAGGGGTTCAGCGCGGGCAGATCGAGCGCGGGGGCGGGCAGCGTCAGGCTGTCGGAGGTGGCCAGCGCAAAGGGCGCCTGGCCCAGCTCGACCGGGTCGATGCCAAGGGCCAGGTGGTGCATGACCGGGTTGCAAACCAGCGTCGCCTCGTAAATCGCGGCCGGGTCGAT
>JAASTF010000367.1 GCA_021767525.1 Paracoccaceae bacterium | reverse complement strand
GTAAAGCGGCATTGCACAACCGCCACCGCGTCGCCCAGGCGTTTCACGCGCACCGCGCCGGGTTTCTGAGTGGTATCGGCGAAAAAGCTGCGCAGGGCATAGTCATGTGCGCGCTCGATCGCGGGGCGGTCATGCCACCACAGGCCCACCACGTTCACGAATTCCGCATCCTCGGCGAACAGCGCGGCCAGCGCTTTGGCGTCGCGGGCCATCCAGGCGCGGGCAAAGGCGGCGGGAATATCCTGTGGTTGCGGGGGCAGGTCGCTCAAAGCGGGTGATCCCGGCCGTCCCAGGTGCGGAAACAGCCGGTCGCGGCCATGTCAAGCTCGTCAAAGCGGCGCATCAGCCCCTCGGCGGCCTGCTGTGGGGTGATGTCGGCGGCGCTGCCGCCCATGTCGGTCTGCACCCAGCCGGGGTGATAGATGCCCACGGCGATGCCCAGATGGGCCAGGTCCTTGGCCAGGTTGCGGCCGAGGTTCAACGCCGCCGCCTTGGACGCGCGGTAGATATAGCTGCCGCCCGGCGCCTTTTCCTGGCTGGCCATCTGGGACGAGATGATGGCGATGCGCGGCTGTGTCGAAAGTTGCAGGTTCGGCAGCAATTCCTGCACCGTCAGGAACACGCCGGTGACGTTCACGGCAAAGGTTTCGGCCCACATTTCGGGCGGATAGCCGTCGGCCAAGTTCTGGCCTTTGTCGGGATAGATGCCCGCGTTGCACACCAGCAGATCGACCGGCTGCGCATCCAGCGCGGCGCCCAGGGCCCGGATATCGGCGGGGCGGGTGACGTCCAGCTGCACCAGCCCGCCGTCGCCGCTGCGCGAGGTGCCGGTCACGCTGTGGCCCTGTGCGGCATATCCTGCCATCAGGCTGTGGCCGATGCCCCGGCTGGCGCCGGTAATCACGATATTCATGGCCAAAGCCCCCTTAATTCGCCTTGCGCCCCGGCACGAAGGGCAGAGGTGCCACGGGCACGCCGTCTTCGATCAGCTTTTTCGCCTCGTCGGGCCGCGCCTCGCCATAGATCGCGCGCTCGGGCGCGGTGCCGTCGTGGATGGCGCGCGCCTCTTTCGCGAAGTTCATGCCGACGTAATCGCTGTTTTCCTCGATCTTGCGCTTCAGCTCGGCCATCGCCTGTTCGGCGGGGTTGGCCGCTTCGCTCAGCGGGCCGGGGGCCTTGGGCGCGGGCGCGTCGGCGGCCTTGTCGGTCGGGCGCACGCGTGGCGCCATCAGCGCCTTTTCCACCTGCGACGAGCCGCAGACCGCGCAAGATACCATACCCGCGCCGTGCAGCTTGTCGAAGGCGGCGGCGGATTGAAACCAGCTGTCAAAGCGGTGCCCGTCAGAGCATTTGAGCGTGAATTGAATCATCGAAACGCATCCCGAAAGATCGCGACATTACATAACCGCGATATGGCGAAGATCAAGCTAGCGCCGCCAGGCACGCGGGTCGAAATCGCGGATCAGGGCGGCCAGCTCGGGCTCGGCCACGCGGGCGGCGGCCTTTTTGCGGCTGAACCACTTGCGGCGGCGCTGCTTTGCCTCGGGGAAAGAAAGGTCAAGCGATTTGACCTCGACCGGAAAGATCAGCGCGGCGCAGGGCAGGCTGCGGCGCGGGCCCTTGGTCTTTTCATAGAAAAACGCACCGATGGCATGTTTGCCGACGCGTCCGCGCACGCCGGCCTCTTCCCAGGCTTCGCGCAGGGCGGCCTTGGCGGGCGATTTACCCTTCATCGGCCAGCCTTTGGGAATGATCCAGCGCCCCGTCCCGCGCGAGGTGATCAGCAGGAATTGCGGCTTGTCCTTGCGGATGCGGAAACACAGGGCGGCGTATTGGGTCGACAGCCCGGCCTTTCTGGTTTGTGCCTTGGTCAGAAAGACATGCCGCGCCACGCCAATCTCCGTTGATGCCTTGCTTGTTCGGGCTGACTGTTGCGTGAAACGCGTCTGCGTTCAAGCGGGCAGGGGGCGCTTGCGCGGGCCGGGGCGCGGGGATAAGCGGGGGCGATGCAACCCGTGCAAACCCATATGCAGCATATCCGCGCCATCCTGGTGCTGGGCCTGCCGCTGATCGGCAGCCACCTGGCGCAGTTCGCCGTCACGCTGACAGACGCGATCATGCTGGGTTGGTACGATGTCGAGGTGCTGGCGCAGCAAGTGCTTGGTGGCATGTTGTTTTTCACGCTGTTCATCATGGGATCGGGCTTTGCCTGGGCGGTGATGCCGATGGTGGCCGAGGCCGAAAGCGCGGGCCGCGTGACCGAGGTACGCCGCGTCACCCGCATGGCGCAATGGTTGTCGTTGCTGTTCGGGGCGGCCGCGATGCCGGTGTTCTGGTGGTCGGGGCCGTTGCTTGAGGCGGCGGGCCAGCAACCTGCCGTGGCGCAGGGCGCACAGGGTTACCTGCGCATCGCCGGTTGGGCGATTTTCCCGGCGCTGGTGGTGATGGTGCTGAAATCCTACCTGTCCGCGCTGGAGCGCGCGCAGGTGGTTTTGTGGGTCACGGTGGCGGCGGTGGGCGTCAACGTGCTGGTCAATTACGCGCTGATTTTCGGCAACTGGGGCGCGCCCGAGCTGGGCATTCGCGGCGCGGCCATCGCCTCGCTTGCGGTGCAGGGCGTGTCGGCGGTTGGCCTGGCCGTTTATGCCGCCCTCGTCACCCCCGAGCACGCGCTGTTCCAGCGCCTGTGGCGCCCCGATTGGGAGGCGTTCGGCGCCGTTTTCCGCCTGGGCTGGCCCATCGGTATCACCAACCTGGCCGAGGTCGGGCTGTTCGCCGCCTCGTCACTGATGATGGGCTGGCTGGGCACCTTGCCACTGGCCGCACATGGCATCGCGCTGCAAATCGCGTCAGCCACATTCATGGTGCATCTGGGCCTGTCGAACGCTGCCACGGTGCGGGCGGGCCGCGCGCTGGGGCGGGGCGATCTGCATGGGTTGCGGCGTGGCGGCGTCGTGATCATTACCCTGTCTGGCGTCATGGTGGCGCTGACCATCGCGCTTTTCTTGCTGGCGCCTGAGCCGCTGATGGGGCTGTTCCTGTCGCCCGACGATCCGGACCGCGCGGCGGTGGTGGCGATCGGCATCGGTCTTTTGGCGGCGGCGGCGCTGTTTCAACTGGTCGACGCGGCGCAGGTTATGGCCCTTGGGCTGTTGCGCGGTGTACAGGACACACGTGTGCCGATGGTGATTGCCACGCTCAGCTATTGGGTCGTGGGTG
>JAASTF010000064.1 GCA_021767525.1 Paracoccaceae bacterium | reverse complement strand
GTATTCGGGGAAAACCAGCAATTCTGCACCTGCCTCTGCGGCCTTGGCCACCCAGGCGCGTTGCTTGGCCGCGAATTCGGACCAGTCGGAAAACCAGTCCAACGGATAGGCCGCTGTCGCCACGTTGATCCGATCTTTGCCGCTCATGCCGAATGTCCCTGCTTCATCTTGCCAAGTAAACTCTGGGGGGAGTCGCGCAAAGCGCGACGGGGGGCAAAGCCCCCCACCCGGTCGGACAGGCCCCGCCTGTCCGACACCCCTATCACACCGCGAACCGCTCTACCACGACACCCGCAGCTTCCAGCCCCGCGCGCACGGCCCGCGCAATCTCCACCGCCTCGGCCGTGTCGCCATGCAGGCAGATCGTGTCGATCTTCGCGTCGATCCGCTTGCCGCTGGCGGCGATGATCGCGCCCGCCTGCACCATCTCCACCACCCGCGCGGCGGCCTGATCCGCGTCGCGGATCACCGCGCCGGGCAGGCGGCGGTCGACCAGCGTGGCGTCGTCGTTATAGGCGCGGTCGGCGAATATCTCGCCCACCCATTTGCAGCCCAACGCCTCGGCGGCGCACTGTTGCGCGGTGGCGGCGATCACCATGATCGTCAGGTCGGGCACCACCGACAAAGCCGCCTCGTAGCAGGCCTTGGCCAGCGCCTCGTCCTCGGTGCACATATTGGCCAGCGCACCGTGCAGCTTCAGATGTCGCACCGTCGCCCCGACCGAGGCCGCCATGCCCAGCGCCGCCCCCAGCTGATACCGCACCTCGTTGGCCAGCGTCGCGGGCGGCACCTGCATCCGGTAACGGCCGAAACCCGCCAGGTCGCGAAAGCCGGGATGCGCGCCGATGCCCACGCCCTTGTCGCGCGCCTGCGCCATCGTGGCGGCCATCACGTCCGGGTCGCCCGCGTGAAAGCCGCAGGCGATATTGGCCGAGGTCACCGTGTCCAGCAGCGCCGTGTCGTCACCCAGGCTCCACGCGCCAAAGCTTTCGCCCATATCGGCATTCAGATCCACGCTGCGGGTCATGTTGCGGCTCCTTTCCGCCCGTAGAACCGGGCCATCAGAATGGGGGTCAGATACATGGGCAGTTGATAACAGCCCAGCAGGATCAGCAAGGGGTCGGTCGTGGCAGGCGGCAGCGCGATCAGGAAAAGCGCGGCGTTGCGGTTGCCGGCGATGATGGCGGGGCCCACCGGCTCGGGCAGGCGCAACGCTTTGAACAGGGCGTATGCGGCGGCCTGCAGGCCGAAATTCACCGCCATAACGCCGCCGATCAACGTTATCACCGGCCAGGGATCGGCGCGCAGCGCCGGGCCGAGGGCGGCCATCAATCCCACCACGATCACCGCCAGCGCAATGGCGTTCACCCCGTCCAGGCTGCGCAGGTCGGGCGCTTTCCACAGCCATTCCCGCGTGGCAAAGCCGGCCGCGGCAGCGGCAAAGATGACCACCAGCAGGCGCAGGCTGGCCGCCGCCGCCTCGGCCCCCGCGCCCACATCGGGCCCCAACCACAGGATCGGCAACACGGTCAGCGGCAACAGCGCCGTGCCCAATATCAGAATGCGCAGGGCCGGTGCGGGATCGCGCCCCAGCATGAGCGTGAAATTCACCGAGCCGGTCACCGACGGCGCGGAGAGCATCAACAGGATCGCCAGCGCATAAGGGTGATCGCGCAGACCCAGCGTGCTGATCGCAGCCAACCCCGCCAGGGGCAGCGCCAATTGCAGCAGAAGCACAAGACCCAGCGCCTGCCGCGCCTCGGCCAGCCGGCCAAATGCGGCGCGCGGACCGATGCGCAGGGCGGTCAGGTACAACAGCAACGCCACCAGGTGTGGCAACCAGGGCTTGATCTGCGCGGCCAGCCCCGGAAGGCCCAGCCCGCCCGCCAGCCCGACCACAAGGGCCAACCGCCCCCGCGCGGCGATGGCGTGCAAAAGCCCGGTCACCCGAACCGCCCCGGCGCATAGGCGGCCATATCGGTATTGGGCCGCTGCCCCAGCACCATCTGCGCCAGCCAGCGGCCCGTCACCGGCCCCGCCGTCAGGCCCACATGCTGGTGCCCGACCCCCACCCAGGCGCCCGTCAGCCCCGGCACCGCGCCGATCACCGGCAGGCTGTCCGGGGTCGAGGGGCGGTGGCCCATCCACTCGGTCTGGCGGTCATACTGGATGTCGGGAAAGCAGCGTTTCAGCGACCGGCGCAGGAAATCGCGCGGCGCGCGCGAGGGGCCGGCGCGCAGCCCGCCCAGCTCGACGATACCGGCCAGGCGCAATCGGCCCGCCATCGGTGTGGCCACGAATTGCCCCGCCGCCACCATCGTCGGCGCGCGCGGCATGGCCGAGGCGCCCCAAAGCTCGAGGTGATACCCGCGCTCGGTTTCCAGCGGCACGCGCAGGCCCAGATCGCGCAGCAAGGGGTTTGACCAGGCCCCGGCGCAGATCACCAGATCGTCGCAATCATGCGTTTCGGCGCCGACGCGCAGCCCCGTGACGCGGGCGCCGTCGCGGGCAACGCCCGTGGCCTCGACGCGCAGGATACGACCGCCCTGCCCCTCGAAATATCCTGCCAGATCTAAGACATAGGCGCGCGGATCGCTGATGCGCCCGTGCCCGCCCATGCGCATCGCACAGGCAAAGCGCGCCAAGAGCGGGTCGTACTCGGCCAGGGCGGGGCCATCCAGAAGCTCGCAGCTTACGCCGTGGGCGCCGCGCATCTCCCACCCCGGTTCCGAGGCTTTCAGCGCAGCGTGATCGGCATAGGCATAGAGGTAATCGCACGGGTGCAGATGCCGTTCGGCCCCGGTGCCCTGGGCCAGGGCGCGGTGCTGGTCGAAACTGTCCAGCACCAGGGGCGCCAGCGCCTGCGCGATGCGGGCGGTGTCGCGCGGGTTGCACTGGCGGGCGAACTCCAACAGCCAGCGCGCCATGAAAGGCAGGTAGGACCAGCGCAGAAAGAGCGGCGCATCGCGGCTGACGGCCATGAAAGGCGCGCGCCAGATCAGCCCCGGTTCCGAGTTCGGCAGAACCGCCGCCGCCGCCAAAAGCCCGGCATTTCCGGCACTTGCGCCCGCCGCCGGTCCATCGCGATCGACCAGCGTGACCTGCGCGCCGCCCCGTTGCAGCCACAGCGCGGTGGCCACGCCGACGATGCCGGCCCCGACGACGATCACGTGTTTTTGCATCGACTCATGCCCCCTTGCCGACGCCAAATTCGCGCCTGGGCGGGTGCTTGCCAAGCCCTGCTGCACAGATTGCGCCGGGGGATAAAGCGCCGCTATGGTGGCGTTGCATATGCGAGGGGGCTTTGTGATGGCCGAGGGAAAGACACTGGTGCAGCCGCGCAAGCTGGTGATGATCGGGGGCGGTTTCGTGCTGGTGGTGCTGGCGGTGGCGGCGGCGGCGATGTTTTTCAGCCTGCCCGATGCCAACGTGTTCAACGACCGCGTGGCGCAGATATTCGCCGAGAATGACGCACTGGTAAACCCCAATGAAATCAACCTGTTGATGGTCCTTGGCCAGTCGGGCACGACCTTTGCCGAGGTGCTGTCATCCTATCGGCTTATCATCCTTGTGCTGCTCGTTCTGGCCTTTTGCCTGCTTCTGTCGTCGCTTTATTTCCTGCTGACCAACGCGGCGCTGAACCAGCGGCTGTTGCAGATCCAGCGCGCGGGGCTGCATATCACCGCGCTGGAGCTGAACCGCGCGCAAAAGCTGGTGTCGATCAACAGCATGGAATTCACCCTGACAGATAACGCCTTGGAAACACTGTCGGTTTTGTGCGAGGCGCGGCTGGATGACGAGATCATTTCAGGCGTCGAGCTGGAGGCCGCGATCACCGGGCGCAACGCGGTGGATTGCGAAGAGGCAGCGGGGGCCACGCGGATCAAACGGCTGCGCGATCATTTGGGCAACCAGTTGCTGAGCCAGCTTTTGATCCGCCACGTGGCGCGCGAGGGATACATGCTGACCATCAGCCCCGATGTGATCCGCCTGCGCTGAGTATATTTTTGGGCGTTATAAATATCCACACTCCGTGCGGTTTGCCCCCAAAACCGCGCGGTTTTTCTTGTGGGCACCCGTGATCCAAAGGAGCGCGCTGGCGCGCGCGCATTTTTTCTCGGCTGCGGGCTGCGCCCTTCGCCTCGGGGTGCCTCCGGCGGGAGTTTATTTGGCAAGATGAAGATGCGGGCGATGGACCTTGGAAAAAGGGCACGCTAGAGGGTGTGCCGATACGAAAAGCGAGGTGAGCGATGTCCTCTCATGGTCCGGCGGTTGCGTTGACCGCGCGCGCAGGCGGCGCGTTGAACGGTGTGGCCGATGTGCCCGGCGACAAGTCGATCAGTCACCGCGCGCTGATCCTGGGTGCGTTGAGCGTGGGCGAGACGGTGGTGACCGGGTTGCTGGAAGGGCAGGACGTGTTGGACACGGCCAAGGCGATGCGCGCCTTCGGGGCCGAGGTGATGCGCGATGAGGATGGCACCTGGCATGTGTATGGCGTGGGCGTGGGCGGGTTCGCCGAGCCGGGCCAAGTGATCGATTGCGGCAATTCGGGCACCGGCGTGCGGCTGATCATGGGGGCGATGGCGACCTGCCCGATCACCGCCACCTTTACAGGCGACGCCAGCCTGAACAGCCGGCCCATGGCGCGCGTGACCGATCCGCTGGCGCTGTTCGGGGCGCGGGCGGTGGGGCGCGCGGGTGGGCGGCTGCCGATGACCATCGTGGGTGCGGCGGACCCGGTGCCGGTGCGCTATGCGACGCCCGTGCCCTCGGCCCAGGTGAAATCCGCCGTTTTGCTGGCGGGGCTGAACGCGCCGGGCCAGACCGTGGTGATCGAGCGCGAGGCGACCCGCGATCATACCGAGCGGATGCTGGCGGGGTTCGGCGCCGAGATCGTGAGCGAGCAGACCGACGAGGGCCGGGTCATCACCCTGACGGGCCGGCCCGAGCTGCGCCCGCAGACGATTGCCGTGCCGCGCGATCCGTCAAGCGCGGCGTTTCCGGTCTGTGCGGCGCTGATCGTGCCCGGCTCGGACGTTGTGGTGCCGAATATCGGGCTGAACCCGACGCGGGCAGGGTTGTTCTATACCTTGCAGGAGATGGGCGCGGACCTGGTGTTCGAGAACATGCGCGAGGAAGGCGGCGAGCCGGTGGCCGATCTGCGCGCGCGGTTTTCGCCCGACCTGAAGGGCATCGAGGTGCCCGCCGAACGCGCGGCCAGCATGATCGACGAATACCCTGTTCTGTCGGTGGTCGCGGCCTTTGCCGCGGGCGAGACGTATATGCCCGGTGTGAAAGAGTTGCGGGTCAAGGAATCCGACCGGATCGACGCGATGGCCAAGGGGCTGCGCGCCGCCGGTGTCAGCGTGGACGAGGGCGAGGATTGGTGGCGCGTGCACGGGCGGGGCCACGGCGCGGTGCCCGGCGGCGTGACGGTGGAAACCCACCTGGATCACCGCATCGCCATGTCGTTCCTGGTGATGGGGCTGGCCACGCAGGCGCCGATGACGGTGGACGATGGCGGGCCGATTGCCACGTCGTTCCCGGTGTTCCGCGACCTGATGGCGGGCTTGGGCGCACAGATCGAGGGGTAAGGCGATGGCGGTCAGCGGCGGGTGCCTGTGCGGTCGGGTGACGTTTGACACCACCGCGCCGCTGGGCCCGGCCACCGCCTGCCATTGCCGCCAATGCCGCAAGATCACCGGCAGCTATTCCATCGCCGCGCCCGTGCCGGCAGAGGCGCTGACGCTGCGGGGCGGCCTGCGCTGGTACGCGTCCTCAAACGATGCGCGGCGGGGGTTTTGCCCCGAGTGCGGCAGCTACCTGTTCTGGGACGAGGGCGACGGCGCGATCTGGATTTCGCTGGGCGCCATAGACGGCGCGACGGGCACACGGGTTGCAAACCATATCTTCTGGGCCGACAAAGGCGATTACGAAGACATCACCGACCGCTTGCCGCATCACGCGCAGGGCTGGTCGAGCGAGGATCTGGGCAAGGACGGGGATTGATGGCCTTTACCATCGCAATCGACGGGCCGGCGGCGGCGGGCAAGGGCACGATCAGCCGCGCCGTGGCGGCGCATTACGGGTTTGCGCATCTGGACACCGGGCTTTTGTATCGCGCGGTGGGCGCGCGGATGCTGGATGGTATGGACCCGGTCGAGGCGGCGGAAACCCTGCGCGCCGAGGATCTGGATGAAACCACCCTGCGCACGCCGGACGTGGCGCAGGCCGCCAGCAAGGTGGCCGCCATCGGCGCGGTGCGCGCCGCATTGGTGGATTTCCAGCGCGCCTTTGCCCGGCGCGCGGGCGGCGCGGTGCTGGACGGGCGCGACATCGGCACGGTGATCTGCCCCGAGGCCGAGGCCAAGCTGTTTGTCACCGCCAGCGCCGAGGTGCGCGCCGAACGCCGGTTCCGCGAGTTGACGGGCAACGGCGTGGACACCGATTTCGCCGCGGTGCTGGCGGATGTGAAAGAGCGCGACGCGCGCGATATGGGCCGGGCCGACGCGCCCTTGCGCCCGGCCGAGGACGCGGTTGAAATCGACACGTCGGACATGGCGATCGACGCGGCGGTGGCGGCGGCCATCGCGGCGGTCGATGCCGCATTGGAGGAGAGCCAGACATGACCCTGCCCACACGCAAGATCGGTGAGGCGACGACCTCGGCCCTGGGGATCGGCGCGATGAGTTTCGCGGAATTCTATGGCCCGACGACCGAGGAGAACTCTTACGCGATCCTGGACGCGGCGATGGAGCTGGGGGTGCGCCATATCGACACCTCGAACGTCTATGGCATGGGCCGGTCCGAGCGCGCGATCGGCGCCTGGCTGAAGGCCAACCCGGGCGTGCGCGACAGCCTGCATATCGCCACCAAGGGCGGGATCACCCGCGATGCGGAGGGCAACCGGCGCTATGACAACTCGCTGGCGCATCTGGAGGCCGAGCTGGATCAGAGCCTGGCGCGGATGGGGATCGATTGCGTCGATCTGTATTATATCCACCGGCGGCAGGCCGAGATGCCCATTGAAGACGCGACCGAGGCGCTGGCGGCGTTGGTTAAGAAGGGCAAGGCGAAATCCATCGGCTTTTCCGAGATCGCGCCCAGTTCCTTGCGGCGCGCGGCAGCGGTGCATCCGATCGCCGCGGTGCAGTCGGAATATTCGCTGGCCACGCGGCTGCCCGAACTGGGGCTGGTGCAGGCCTGCGCCGAGTTGGGCGTGGCGCTGGTGGCGTTTTCGCCGGTGGCGCGGTCGTTGCTGACCGACCATCCGCTGAGTGCCGAGGCGGTGGCGAGCCTGGATTTCCTGAAGGTGAACCCGCGGTTCCAGGCGCCGAATTTCGCCGCGAACCTGGCCGCGACCGACAAGTTCCGCGCGCTGGCGGCCGAGATGGGTGTGCCCGCGGCGGCGCTGGCCATCGCCTGGGTGTTGGCGCAGGGCGACCATGTGCTGCCGATTCCGGGCACGCGGTCGGTCAGCCATTTCCGCGAGCTGGTGCAGGGGGCGCAATTGCAGCTGTCGGCCGATGATGTGGCGCGGATCGAAACCGTGCTGCCAGTGGGCTGGGCCCATGGCGACCGCTATTCCGAAGGACAATGGTGGGGGCCGGAGCGCTATTGCTGAGGTCGCGGCGCCGGCAGTCTTGATTGCGCGCTGCGCGCGCTGGGGAAAGGGGGGCCGTCTGCCCCCCTCTTGGGCCTTTGGCCCAATTCACCCCCCGAGGATATTTATGGAGAGAGGAAACGGGGGCGTTCTGCGCTAGCCCGCACGGGTTTCGAGATTGGCCAGGGCCTGCGGGAATTCGTGTTGCAGGAGCGGCAGGTAGGCGCGCCAGCCATTGGCGATAATCGGGTCGGGGGGCTGGCGGGCCTGCCAGCGCGACAGGGTGGGGAGCGGGCCGCCGGATTGGCCGGGGCTGGCCATGGCGGGCTGCCAGTCGAGGCCGAGTTTCGCCACGACCGGGGCAAGTTGTGCGCGTGGGTCGGCCACCAGGTCGTTCAGCGCAATGTCGATCCATTGCCTGTCTGCCAGCGGGCGGAAGGCGGCCACCATCCGGACATAGCGGGCGTAATGGGCGGTGAGCGTGGGGAAATCGGTGCTGTAGCCGTGGCCATGCCCGAAATCGTTGCGAAAGCACGACCAGCAGGTGGCGCGCGGGTCGCGGTGCATGTGCAGGATCAGGGCGTCGGGGAACAGCGCGGGGATGAGCCAGGCGAGCCAGTAATTCTCGGGCATCTTGTCGACCAGCACGGGCGCGGTGGCGCCCTGGCGGGCCTGGGCGAGGTAGGTATCGCGAATGCCGGTGGCCTGCGCCTTGGTCAAGCCGCTGGCCAGCGCGGCCAGATCGGGCGTTTCGGCGCGCGCGGCCTGGCCCAGCGCCGTCAGCTCGCCCCGGTTCTGGATGGCGTCATGCGCGCCCAGCATCTGTGCCACCAGGCTGGTGCCCGAGCGGGGCATTCCCAGCACGAAGATCATGCGGGGCCGGCTGGGCGGCAGCACCAGGGCGGGCCTGTCGGCCACCGCCGCCAGCAGCGCGGCGACCAGCCGCTCTTGCCCCGCGCTGTTGAAAGGCTGGTGTTTCAGCCGGTTGGCCGCGACGAAAGCGGCGAAGGCCCCGGCGTGATCGCCGATATCGTCGAGCCCCTTGCCCAGCAGAAATTGCACCTGCGACATCAGCCGCGGGTCAAGCCCCCGCGCATCGGCAAAGCCGCGCAGCCGCTTCAGCACCGGGTCGTCGGCGCCGACGCGCGTCACGGCCATGTAGGTTTGCAGCGCGCCCAGCGTGCCGGGGTCGTGGTCGAAGACCTGCTGGCAGAGCGCCCGCGCACCAATAAAATCGCCTGCATCGGCGCGCGCCTGCGCGTCCTGCAAAAGCCGGGCCAGCGCGCGGGGCGCCATGCTGGCGTTACACCCCTTCCTGGTCGCGCAGCAGGCGGCGCAGGATCTTGCCGCTGGCGGATTTCGGGATCTCGGTCACGACCTTGAGCTTGTGCACCTGCTTGTAATGCGCCAGCCGGTTTTCCAGGTAGCCCTGCACCGTATCCAGCGTAGGTTCCGCCGCGCCGGCGCGGGGCACGACGAAGGCCAGCGGCACCTCGCCCGCATCCGCGTCCGGCACGCCGATCACGGCGGCATCGGCGATGTCGGGATGTGTCAGCAGTTCGGCCTCGAGCTCGGCCGGGGCGACCTGGAAGCCCTTGACCTTGATCAGCTCTTTCAGGCGGTCGGTCAGGTAAAGATAGCCGTCTTCGTCGAAATGGCCGATATCGCCGGTGCGCAGCCATCCGCCTTCGACGATGGTGTTTGCCGTCGCTTCGGGGTTGTTCAGGTAGCCCTTCATCACCTGCGGGCCGCGCACCCACAGCTCGCCATCCTGGCCTTGCGGCAGATCGGCCCAGGTTTCGGGATCGACGATGCGGCATTCGGTGTTCGAGATCGTGACGCCCGAGGCGCCCCGCCGCCCCATGCCGCCGGGCGAGACATGCGAGGCGGGCGAAAGCTCGGTCATGCCGTAGCCCTGGGTCGCGCTGGTGCCCAGCCGCGCGCCCATCGCCTCGGCCACGTCGGCGCCCAGCGGCGCGGCGGCGGAATTGACCTGCACCACGTGGGAGAAATCCACCCCCTCGACCGCCGGGTGCTGCGCCAGCGCAAGCGCCACGGGCGGCACGATCCACAGGCGCGGGGTGCGGTAGGTCTGGATGATATCGAGATAGAGCGCGAGGTCGAAGCGCGGCATCGTCACCAGCCCGCCACCCGCAGCAAGGTAAACGTTTTGCAGGATTTGCAGACCGTAGATATGAAAGAAGGGCAGAAAGGCCGCCGTCATCTCGCCCGGTTGCAGATCGGCGGGTTCCAGGCATTGGTCGATATTCACGACCAGGTTCCGATGGGTCAGCATCACCCCCTTGGGCAGGCCCGTCGTGCCCGAGGAATAGGGCAGCGCCACAACGTGCTCGGCCACATCGACCGGCGCCTGTTCGGTCATCGCCTCGCCCATCATATCCGACAGCGCCACCATCCCGTCGGGCGCCTCGCCAATGACCACGATCTGGCGCACGCCGGTGCCCTTGGCGCCCTCGCGCGCCGTTTCGGCGAACATCGGAACGGTCACCAGCAGGTCGGCGCCGGCATCGCGCAGCTGGTGGTTGACCTCGTGCGCGGTATAGGTGGGGTTGATCGTGGTCACGGTTCCACCGGCCCAGGCGCTGGCGTGAAAGACCACGCAGTATTCCGGGATGTTGGGCGCCATCAGCGCGACGGTCTGCCCCGCGCCGAACCCCTGCGCCGTCAGGCCGCCGGCCAGCGATTGCACCGCGGAAACGAATTGCGCGCCGGTCATGCCGCGCCCCGACGGCCCGTCGACAAGGATGGTCATGGCCGGGTCGATCCCGGCGAACACGCGTTGCGTCACCGTAAGATCGGTCAGCGGCACATCGGCGAAACGGCTTTTGTAAATGGTCATTGTGATCGTCCTCCCTGCGGGCAGATTTGCACGGGCCGCGCGGTTGGAAAACCGCTTTTGTCGCGCGGGCCCCCATGTCGCGAAATTGCTGCGATGCGGCGGAGACAAGGCAGAGCGGTCGCGCCACCCGTGGCAGAAAGGCGTGGTCTTTGACGCCAATAGGATGCCGGCGATGATCGCGGTTCTGACGAATGTGTGGGCCTTGCTGCTGGGCGTGGTGCTGATCATGCTGGGCAACGGGATGCATTTCACCCTGATCGGCCTGCGCGGCGGGATCGAGGGGTTTTCGGCCGTGGCGCTGTCGGTCGTGGCCTCGGGCTATTTCCTGGGGTTCCTGTCGGGCGCGCGGATCACGCCCATCCTGATCCAGCGGGTGGGCCATGTTCGGGTCTTTGCGGCCCTGGGCAGCTTCATGTCGGCGGCGCTGATCGCGTTCACCCTGCTGGCCGAGCCCTGGGCCTGGACGATCCTGCGCATCCTGGTGGGCTTTTGCATGTCGGGCATCTATGTCACCGCCGAAAGCTGGCTGAACAATGCCGCCACGAACCAGACGCGGGGCAAGCTGCTGGCGGCCTACATGATCGCGCAGACCCTGGGCATCATCGGGGCGCAGGGGCTGCTGACGCTGGGGGATGCGGCAAATGCCGCGCTGTTCATCGGGGCGTCGATCCTGGTGTCGGTGTCGTTCGCGCCCATCCTGTTGTCGGTCACCCCGGTGCCGGCGGTCGAGGTGGCGCAACCCATGTCGCTGCGCAAACTGTTCGTCAGCTCGCCCCTGGGCACGATCGGGATATTCCTGCTGGGCGGGGTTTACGCCACGCAATCGGGCATGGGGGCGGTTTACGGCACCGAGCTGGGGATGAGCGCGTCGCAGGTCGCGCTGTTCGTGGCGATGCTGTTCGCGGGCGCGTTGCTGTTTCAGTACCCGGTGGGCTGGCTGTCGGACCGGATGGACCGGCGGATGCTGATCCTGGGCGCGTCCGCCATCGGGGCGGTGTCTTGCGCGGTGGGCTGGCTGATGGGCGGGGGTCTTTGGGCGGTGATGGCCGCGGCCTTTTTCGCGGGCGGCGTGACCGCGCCGCTTTACGCGCTGTTTCTGGCCTATACCAACGATTTCCTGCCGACCGAGGACATGCCAGCCGCCTCGGGCGGGTTGGTCTTTACCTTCGGGCTGGGGGCCATCGCGGGCCCGATGCTGACCGGTTGGGCGATGCAGGTGACGGGGCCGGCCGGGTTCTGGGGCGTGCTGACCGTTTCGTTTGCCGGCATCGTCGCCTATGCCGCCTATCGCATGACGCAGCGCCCGCCGCTGCCGGTCGAGGAAACCGACAGCTACCTGGGCGTTCTGCCCACCGCCAGCCCCCTGGCGGTCGAGGTGGCGGGCGTATGGGCCGCCGAACAGGCCGAGGCCGAGGCAGAAGCGCAAGCCGAGGCCGAGGCGCAGGCGCAGGGCGGCTGATGCCCCGCCTGCGCGGGCGGCGTTTCGCACACGCCGCCCCCGGCGCAGCATCCCCCCTTGCGCGACGGGCGAAATCGGCCTAAAAGGCGCCCGTCGACAAGGCGGGTAGCGCCACAAAACAAAAAGACGAGCAGGGTCGGGCATCCTCCGGCCCTATTTGTTTTGTGGACCGTCTGACCAACGAAATCCCAAGACCGGCGGAGACAACCGCTCGGCCAGTGACATCGATTGTAAAGGAACAGAACGCCAGATGGCTGAAAACGCATCGATGGAGGAATTCGAAGCCCTCCTTAACGAAAGCTTCGAAATGGACACGCCCGAAGAGGGGTCTGTTGTCAAAGGCAAGGTGATCGCGATCGAAGCGGGCCAAGCCATCATCGACGTCGGCTACAAGATGGAAGGCCGCGTTGAACTCAAAGAATTCGCAAACCCCGGCGAAGCGCCCGAAATCGAAGTCGGCGACGAGGTCGAGGTTTACCTGCGCGCGGCTGAAAACGCCCGTGGCGAAGCCGTCATTTCCCGCGAAATGGCCCGCCGCGAAGAAGCCTGGGACCGCCTGGAAAAAGCCTATGCCGACGATGCCCGCGTCGAAGGCGCGATCTTTGGCCGGGTCAAGGGCGGCTTTACCGTCGATCTGGGCGGCGCCGTGGCCTTCCTGCCCGGCTCTCAGGTCGATGTGCGCCCCGTGCGCGATGCCGGCCCGCTGATGGGCCTGAAGCAGCCGTTCCAGATCCTGAAAATGGACCGCCGCCGTGGCAACATCGTCGTGTCGCGCCGCGCCATCCTGGAAGAAAGCCGTGCCGAACAGCGCGCCGAGGTGATCGGCAAGCTGAACGAAGGCGACACCGTCGAAGGCGTGGTCAAGAACATCACCGAATACGGTGCCTTCGTCGACCTGGGCGGCGTTGACGGCCTGCTGCACGTGACCGACATGGCCTGGCGCCGTGTGAACCACCCGTCCGAGATCCTGTCGATCGGCGAGACGATCAAGGTGCAGGTCATCAAGATCAACAAGGAAACCCACCGTAT
>JAASTF010000063.1 GCA_021767525.1 Paracoccaceae bacterium | reverse complement strand
AAGGCATCCAGAACCACGCGCATCGCGTCGGTGCGTTCCAGCGTGGCGCCGGTGCGGATCAGCCGCCAGATATTATGGGGGCCGCGCATCTTAAATCTTCCAGCCGGAATGCAGGCAGGCGATGCCCATCGTCAGGTTGCGATACTTGGCGTTGTCGAACCCGGCCGCCTTGACCATGCCCAGGAACGTGTCCTGATCCGGGAACTTGCGGATCGACTCCACCAGGTATTGGTAACTGTCGCGGTCGTTGGCGATGGCCTGCCCCATGCGCGGGATGATGTTGAAGGAATACAGGTCATAGACCTTTTGCATCAGCTCGTTCGGAATCTGGCTGAACTCCAGCACCATCAACCGACCCCCGGGGCGCAGCACGCGATAGGCCTCGTTCAGCGCGTCTTGCGGGCGGGTCACGTTCCTAATCCCGAAGCTGATCGTGTAGGTGTCGAACGTGTTGTCGGGAAAGGGCAGGGCCATCGCGTCGCCCACCACCCAATCCAGGCTGCCCGACAGCCGCTCGGCCTCGGCGCGCTTGCGACCCTCGATCAGCATCGGCTCGGTCAGGTCCAGAACCGTGGCATGGGCCTGGCCCGCGCGGGCGAGATAGCGAAAGGCGATGTCGCCGGTGCCGCCCGCCACGTCCAGCAGCCGCGTGCCGGGCCGGGGCGCCAGCCAATCCATCATCGCGTCTTTCCAGACGCGGTGGATGCCCAGGCTCATCGCGTCGTTCATCACGTCGTATTTCGACGCGACCGAGCCGAACACGCCGCGCACGCGCCCCGCCTTTTCCGATTCCGGAATATCCTGAAATCCGAAATGCGTGGTTTCCTGATGCTCGTCGGTCATGGGGCTTGCCGTTCCTTGTTCTCTGCCCTTCTTATAGGGCGCTGAACCGGCGCTGCAATGCGCCCCGCTGTGTTGAAAGGACGCGCCGATGCCCGAATTGCCCGAGGTCGAAACCGTGCGCCGTGGCCTTGCCCCGGTGATCGAGGGCCAGGTGATCGCGAGCGCGCAGGTCAACCGCCCCGATCTGCGCTGGCCTTTCCCGCCCGATATGGCGGCGCGGCTGACGGGGCGTCGGGTGCAGGCGCTGCGGCGGCGGTCGAAATACATTCTGGCCGATCTCGATTCGGGGGAGACGCTGCTGATTCATCTGGGCATGTCGGGGCGGATGCTGGTGTCGGGCGATCCGCTGGGCGTGTTCGTGCACGACCATCCCGCGCCGGAAAAGCATGACCACGTGGTGCTGGATATGGAAAACGGCGCGCGCATCACGTTTAACGACCCGCGCCGTTTCGGCGCGATGGACCTGATGGAAACCGCAACGGCCGAGACGCACAAGCTGTTGGCCGTGCTGGGCCCCGAACCCCTGGGCAACGATTTTTCCGAGCCGCACCTGGTGGCCGCCTTCAAGGGGCGGAACACGCCGGTCAAGGCGGCGCTGCTGGATCAGCATATCGTCGCCGGGCTGGGAAATATCTACGTGTGCGAGGCACTTTACCGGGCCCGCATCCATCCCCGGCGCAAGGCCGGCCGGATCGCGGCGCGGCGTGTGGCCGCACTGGTGCCGATCATCCGGCAGGTGCTGACGGATGCCATCGCGGCGGGCGGATCCAGCTTGCGCGATTTTCGCCAGGCCGATGGCGAACTGGGTTATTTTCAGCACAGTTTCGATGTTTACGGGCGCGAGGGGCAACCCTGCCGCAGCCCCGATTGTGGCGGCACGATCAGCCGGATCGTGCAGTCGGGGCGCTCCAGCTTCTATTGTCCGGTCTGTCAAAGATAGCTTGAACCGCGCCGCAAGATTGGTAAGCGTATCGACCTGAGCGAAACAAGCGAAAGCGAATTTTCATGGCCTATGAGACGATCATCGTCGAAGTAGAAGACCACGTCGCCCAAATCAAACTCAACCGTCCCGACGCGATGAACGCCCTCAACGATCAGTTGCTGGGCGAGCTGGCGGACGCGCTGACGGCGGCACAGGACAATGACAAGGTGCGCTGCATCGTGCTGACCGGCAGCGAAAAGGCGTTCGCCGCCGGCGCCGACATCAAGATGATGAGTGAAAAGAGTTTCGTGGATGTCTTTGCCGGCGACCTGTTCACCGCCGAAACCCAGGCGATCTGCCGCGTGCGCAAGCCGATCATCGCGGCTGTGTCGGGCTATGCGCTGGGCGGCGGCTGCGAGCTGGCGATGATGTGCGATTTCATCATCGCGGCGGACACGGCCAAGTTCGGCCAGCCCGAAATCAACCTGGGCGTCATGGCCGGTATCGGCGGCACCCAGCGCCTGACCCGCGCCATCGGCAAGGCCAAGGCGATGGACATGAACCTGACGGGCCGTTTCATGGATGCCGGCGAGGCCGAGCGCGCCGGGCTGGTCAGCCGCGTCGTGCCCGCCAAAGAGCTGATGAAAGAGACGCTGGCCGCCGCCGGCAAGATCGCCGAGAAATCGATGATCACTGTGATGGCGGTCAAGGAATCGGTAAACCGCTCGTTCGAAACCACCCTGGCCGAGGGCATGCTGTTCGAGCGGCGGGTGTTCCACTCGCTCTTTGCGACCGAGGACCAGAAAGAAGGCATGGCGGCGTTTCTTGAAAAACGCACCGCGCAATTCCGCGACCGCTGATTGCGCCCTTCGCGATTTGATGACCACCCCGCCCCGGTTTTCCCGCGGCGGGGTTTTTCATGCGCGACATCTACATGGGATATGCATGACATGTGCATGGGATGTGCATGGCGTTTTGGTGCTTTCCTTTTGGGCCGGAATGGGCTATCCGCCATCGCCATACATGCGCGTGAAGCCCGCTCTGGCTCGAATCGTCCGGCCCCTGGCCGCCGGAACGGGTTTGCATCGTGCGAGAATTGAAACGAACCGAACCCGAAAGACAAAGGTCAGAAATCATGGCAAATACGCCCCAGTCGAAAAAGCGCGCCCGCCAGCTCGAGCGTCGCACCGCTGTCAACAAAGCCCGCCGTTCGCGTATCCGCACCTTCCTGCGCAAAGTCGAAGAGGCGATCGCCTCGGGCGACAAGGCCGCAGCCCAGGCCGCCCTGCAGGCTTGCCAGCCCGAACTGATGCGCGGCGTCACCAAAGGCGTCTTTCACAAGAACACCGCCTCGCGCAAAATGTCGCGCCTGGCCGCACGTGTGAAGGCGCTGGGCTGACCCCGCAATCCGGTGAAACCGAAGAAGGCGTTGCAGTTTTGCAGCGCCTTTTTTGATGACTCCAATGGATTCAATGCGCTTCTGCGGACGCGAAAGATTCTTTTTCGTGAAAGTCAGAGTCAAGCGTGAAGATCAGTTGCCGCGCCGTTCGCCATGTTGCTAATTTCCACCCTGCGAGTCACATCGCCTTGGGGGGACAGGTTCGGTTCAGACGTTCAGAACAGGTGTGCGTCTGACCATAAAGTAAAGCAATCGCGCCATGTTTAATGGCGTGCATGTTTTTCAAAGGGTCGTCTGCTGACCCGGCCAGTCCGACAAGATTTCGGTGTAGGTCACCGTGCGTATTTTCGGGGGTGGGACCCCGTGCACTTGACCGTTAGCCGAACCAGAAAAATGCGGCCCGATGACGGGCGGCGACCGGCTGAGCAGTGTCAGCGGGGTTGGTGATTTTGTGCTTTCACGGGGGGACAGGCCGTGATCGTGCGTGTGCGGTGTTGGATGAAGCGGCGAGCGAACGGGGAAGAGATGACGCAGGAACAATGGGGACAGTTGCGCAAGAACTTGTTGGGCAGCGTAGGGCAGAACAACTATACGAACTGGATCGAACCGATCGAGTTTTCGGACATCCGCGATGGGGTAGCGGTGTTCAACGTGCCCACCAGCTTCATGGGCAACTACGTGTCGCAGAATTTCGGCGACCTGATCCTGCATCAACTCAGCCGCGCCGGTGAAGACGTGCGGCGCCTGCAATTCCAGGTGGCCGCGAACGAGACGATGCGCCCCAGCGCCACCGCTCAGAATCGGGCCGGCGCGGGTGCCACGCCCAAGGCCACGGCAAAACCCGCCCTCCAGGACGAGCTGCTGCCCGGGGCGCCGCTGGATTCGCGGTTCACCTTCGACACATTCGTGGTCGGCAAACCGAACGAGCTGGCCCACGCCGCTGCCAAGCGTGTGGCCGAGGGCGGGCCGGTCACGTTCAACCCGCTGTTCCTTTACGGTGGCGTCGGTCTGGGCAAGACGCACCTGATGCACGCCATCGCGCATGAATTGCAGGCCCGCCGCCCCGATCTGAACGTGGTCTACCTGTCGGCGGAACAGTTCATGTATCGCTTTGTCCAGGCGCTGCGTGACCGTCGCATGATGGACTTCAAACAGCTTTTCCGCGCGGTCGACGTTCTGATGGTGGATGACGTGCAATTCATTGCCGGCAAGGACAGCACGCAGGAAGAATTCTTTCACACCTTCAACGCCCTGGTCGACGGCAACAAGCAGATCATCATCTCGGCCGACCGTGCCCCGGGCGAGATCAAGGATCTCGAGGATCGGATCAAAAGCCGCCTGCAATGCGGCCTTGTGGTCGATCTGCACCCCACCGATTACGAACTGCGCCTGGGCATCCTGCAATCCAAGGTCGACAGCTTTCGCCAGCAATATCCCGACCTGGTCTTGGCCGATGGCGTCCTGGAATTCCTGGCCCATCGCATCAGCACCAATGTCCGCGTTCTGGAAGGGGCGCTGACCCGGCTGTTCGCCTTTGCCTCGCTCGTGGGCTGCGAAATCACTCTGGACATGACCCAGGATTGCCTGGCCGATGTGCTGCGCGCCTCGGAACGCAAGATCACGATCGAGGAAATTCAACGCCGCGTGGCCGAGCATTACAATATCCGCCTGTCCGACCTGGTCGGGCCCAAGCGCGTGCGCACCTTTGCCCGCCCGCGGCAGGTGGCGATGTTCCTGTGCAAGCAGCTGACCAGCCGCAGCCTGCCCGAGATCGGCCGCCGTTTTGGCGGGCGCGATCACACCACTGTCATGCACGGGGTCAAGCGCATCGACGAACTGCGCAGCCAGGATGGCCAGATCGCCGAAGATATCGAGATGCTGCGCCGCACGCTTGAGGCGTAAACGCAACGCGTAGCAGGGCGTC
This sequence comes from Paracoccaceae bacterium, assembly GCA_021767525.1. GTDB lineage: Bacteria > Pseudomonadota > Alphaproteobacteria > Rhodobacterales > Rhodobacteraceae > Lutimaribacter. Next base: position 7,885 of record JAASTF010000063.1, on the reverse strand, counting down.
GGGGTGGCAGCGATTGCCGCCCTTGACGCCCTTTGCTTTTCCTTGGACAACCGAACAAAAGCCTTGAGCAGGCGGGGAAATGCGATACCTTGCCTCTCCCGGCTGTGGTCCGGCACCGGAAAGGAACGAGGGTCATGAAACTCAGCATCGAACGCGGCGTATTGCTCAAGGCCGTCGCCCAAGCGCAATCGGTTGTCGAGCGGCGCAACACCATTCCGATCCTCGCCAATGTCCTGATCGAGGCAGAAGGGTCGGACGTGCATTTCCGCGCCACAGATCTGGATATCGAGGTGGTCGACAAGGCCCCCGCCCAGGTCGAGCGCGCGGGCGCCACCACCGTATCGGCGGTCACCCTGCATGAAATCGTGCGCAAGCTGCCCGATGGCGCGCTGGTCACGCTGGCCGATGACGGCGCAAACGGGCGGTTGACTGTCACCGCGGGCCGGTCGCAGTTCAACCTGGCGACCCTGCCGAAAGAAGATTTCCCGGTGATGGCCTCGTCGGAATATACCTCGAACTTCAGCGCCGATGCGCCGGTGCTGCGGCGGCTGTTCGACAAGTCGAAATTCGCGATTTCGACCGAAGAAACAAGATATTATCTGAACGGCGTCTACATGCACGTGGCCGACAGCGACGGCGGCAAGGTGCTGCGCTGCGTGGCGACGGATGGCCACCGCCTGGCCCGGATCGACGCCGACCTGCCGGCGGGCGCCGAGGACATGCCCGGCGTGATCGTGCCCCGCAAGACCGTGGGCGAGCTGCGCAAGCTGCTGGAAGACGACGACATGAAAATCGCCGTGTCGGTCAGTGAAACCAAGGTGCGCTTCGCAACCCCCGACATCACCCTGACATCCAAGGTGATCGACGGCACGTTCCCCGATTACACTCGCGTCATTCCGCAGGGCAACACCCGCAAGATGGAGGTGGACGCAAGCGAGTTCGCCTCGGCCGTGGATCGCGTGGCGACTGTCAGCTCGGAACGCTCGCGCGCGGTCAAGATGCAGCTGGACGAGGACCGGTTGGTGCTGTCGGTCAACGCGCCCGACAGCGGCGCCGCCGAGGAAGAGCTGGCCGTGGCCTATGGCGACGAGCGGCTGGAGATCGGGTTCAACGCGAAATACCTGCTGGAAATCGCAAGCCAGGTGGATCGCGAAAACGCGGTGTTCCTGTTCAACTCGGCAGGTGATCCGACGCTGATGCGCGAAGGCAATGACACCAGCGCGGTATATGTCGTGATGCCGATGCGCGTGTGACCGACGCCCGGAATTTTGAAAAATTCCGGAACGGAAAATATGGATTTTCCGTTCTGCTGCGACGCCAGGCAGTGAGGGATAGGCGATGACCGCTCTCTATCTCTCGCAGCTTGCTCTCTCGCACTTTCGCTCGCACCTGTCGGCGCAGCTGGCGCTGGACGCGCGGCCTGTGGCGATCTACGGGCCAAATGGCGCGGGCAAGACGAACCTGATCGAGGCGGTTTCGCTCTTCTCGCCGGGGCGGGGGCTGCGCCGTGCCTCGGCCCAGGACATGACGCGCCGGCCCGAGCAATTGGGGTGGAAGATCACCGGGCTGTTGCACGCGCCCGGTGGCGCGCACGAGGTTGAATTCGCGTCGGAGAACGGCGCCGCGCGGCAGGTGCGGATCGACGAGAAATCGGCCACGCAGCTTGCTTTGGCCCGTATCGCGCGGGTGCTGTGGCTGGTGCCCAGCATGGACCGTCTGTGGATCGAAAGCGCCGATGGGCGGCGGCGATTCCTCGATCGTATGACCATGAGTTTCACCCCTGATCACGCCGAGGCGGTGCTGACCTATGAAAAGGCCATGCGCGAACGCAACCGCCTGCTGAAAGACCAGGTGCGAGACGGGCATTGGTATGTTGCGCTGGAACGGCAGATGGCCGAGGCGGGGGCGCAGATCCACGCCAACCGCCAGGCGGCGCTGGTGCAGCTGGCCGCCGCGCAGGAGCAGGCCGAAACCGCCTTTCCCGCCGCTACGTTGGAGCTGCTGCAATCCGAGGGCGCGATGCCCGACACGGCCGCCGATCTGCGCGAGGCGCTGTCCGAGGGGCGCTTTCGCGATCTGGCGGCCGGGCGCACCCTGGTCGGGCCGCATCGCACCGACCTTTATGGCGTTTACGCGGCCAAGGGCGTGCCGGCGCGCGATTGCTCGACCGGCGAACAAAAGGCGTTGCTGGTGTCGCTGATCCTGGCCAATGCCCGCGCCCTGGCCCGCGATTTTGGTGCGCCACCCCTGTTGCTGCTGGACGAGGTCGCGGCCCACCTGGATGCAGGCCGCCGCGCCGCCCTTTATGACGAAATCTGCGCCTTGGGCGCCCAGGCCTGGATGACGGGCACGGGCCCCGAGCTGTTCGCCGAGCTGGGCCAGCGCGCACAGCATGTCGAAGTGACCGAGGAAAACGGCAGCTCGACCGCGCAGCTTGTGGCCGCCGCGTGATGCGCGCCGTATCGCGCAAAATATGGTGTATCCGCGTGACAATCCCCACCACGGATCGTATAAAAGCGCCATAAGAACAAGGATGTCCTTCATGGCAGAAAACGCGCAATCCCCGCAGGAATACGGTGCAGATTCCATCAAGGTTCTCAAGGGGTTGGAGGCCGTGCGCAAGCGGCCCGGCATGTATATCGGCGACACCGACGACGGATCGGGCCTGCATCACATGGTTTACGAGGTGGTCGATAACGGCATCGACGAGGCCTTGGCGGGCCATGCGGATTTCGTGCGCGTCACGATTCATGCCGACAGCAGCGTGTCGGTCCGCGATAACGGCCGCGGCGTGCCTGTGGATATTCACGAGGAAGAAGGCGTTTCCGCCGCCGAGGTCATCATGACCCAGCTGCATGCCGGCGGTAAGTTCGACAGCAATTCCTACAAGGTGTCGGGCGGTCTGCACGGTGTGGGTGTTTCGGTGGTGAACGCGCTGTCGGATTGGCTGGAATTGCGGATCTGGCGGAACGGGAAAGCGCACTATGCCCGGTTCGAACGCGGCGACACGGTCGAGCATCTGCGCGTCACCGGCGACGCCGAGGGCGAAACCGGCACCGAGGTGCGGTTCCTGGCCTCGACAGACACGTTCTCGAACCTGGAATACAGCTTTGAGACGCTGGAAAAGCGCCTGCGAGAACTGGCCTTTCTGAACTCGGGCGTGCGCATCATCCTTGAGGATCAGCGCCCCGCCGAGCCCTTGAAAACCGAGCTTTTCTACGAAGGTGGGGTCAAGGAATTCGTCAAGTACCTGGACCGTTCCAAGTCGGCGATGATCCCCGAACCGATCTGGATGGAGGGTGAGCGCGACGGCATCGGTGTCGAGGTGGCGATGTGGTGGAACGACAGCTACCACGAGAACGTGCTGCCCTTTACCAACAACATCCCGCAGCGCGATGGCGGCACCCATATGGCCGGGTTCCGTGGGGCGCTGACCCGCACGCTGACCAAGTACGCGCAGGAATCGGGCATCGCGAAAAAGGAAAAGATCAACTTTACCGGCGACGACGCCCGTGAGGGCCTGACCTGCGTTCTGTCGGTCAAGGTGCCCGACCCGAAATTCAGCAGCCAGACCAAGGACAAACTGGTCAGTTCCGAGGTGCGCCCGGCTGTGGAAAACCTTGTGAATGAAAAGCTGTCCGAGTGGTTCGAGGAACACCCGAACGAGGCCAGGATGATCGTCGGCAAGATCATCGAGGCCGCGCTGGCCCGCGAGGCGGCGCGCAAGGCGCGCGAGCTGACGCGCCGCAAGACGGCGATGGACGTGAATTTCCTGGCTGGCAAGCTGAAGGATTGTTCGGAGAAAGACGCCTCCAATACCGAGCTGTTCCTGGTCGAGGGTGACAGCGCCGGCGGCTCGGCCCAGACGGGGCGCGACCGGCGGACGCAGGCGATCCTGCCCCTGCGCGGCAAGATCCTGAACGTGGAGCGTGCGCGGTTCGACAAGATGCTCAGCAGCCAGGAAATCGGCAACCTGGTGATGGCGCTGGGTACCGGCATCGGGCGCGACGAGTTCGACATCAGCAAACTGCGCTACCACAAGATCGTCATCATGACCGACGCCGACGTGGACGGCGCGCATATCCGCACGCTTTTGCTGACCTTCTTCTATCGCCAGATGCCCGAGCTGATCGAGGGCGGATACCTCTATATCGCGCAGCCGCCACTGTACAAGGTGATGCGCGGCAAGTCCGAGGTTTACCTGAAAGACCACACCGCGCTTGAGGATTTCCTGATCAACCAAGGCACCGAAGGCGCAGTTCTGCGGCTGGGTAATGGCGAGGAAATCATCGGTCAGGACCTGGTGCGCGTCGTCGAAGAGGCGCGGCAGACCAAGCGGATTCTGGAAGCGTTCCCAACGCATTACCCGCGTCACATCCTGGAACAGGCAGCGATTGCCGGTGCGTTTGAAACGGGCCGGGCGGATGCGGATTTGCAAGGTGTCGCGGATGATGTGGCGCGGCGGTTGGATCAAGTTGCGGTCGAATACGAGCGCGGTTGGCAGGGTCGGATCACGCAGGATCATGGCATCCGGCTGGCCCGCGTGGTGCGCGGCGTCGAAGAAGTGCGCACGCTGGATGGGCAGGTGTTGCGCTCGGGCGAGGCGCGCAAGCTGGGCTCGATGACCAAGGCGCTGCGGGGGGTCTATACCCAGCCCGCGCATCTGGCGCGCAAGGAACGTCTGACCGACATTCACGGGCCGCTGAACCTGCTGGATGCAATCCTGCAAGAGGGCGAAAAAGGCCTGCAACTTCAACGCTATAAGGGCTTGGGTGAGATGAATCCCGACCAGCTGTGGGAAACCACGCTGGACCCGGATGCGCGCACGCTTTTGCAGGTGAAAATCGACGACATGGCCGAGGCGGACGACCTGTTCACCAAGCTGATGGGTGACGTGGTGGAACCGCGGCGCGAGTTCATCCAGCAGAACGCGCTGAGCGTCGAAAACCTGGATTTCTGAGCGTTTCGTCGTCACGTTACATGGGCGTTTTACGGCGGGGCATGATTGACATGACCCGCCACCCATAGGCCAAATCCGGCCATGCACAACTCATGCACATCCCATGCACAAGACGTGCTTATCGTGGGCGGCGGCGTCAACGGCTGCGGTATCGCGCGCGATGCGGCGGGGCGGGGCCTGTCGGTGCGGCTGGTCGAGCAGGGCGATTTGGGTCAGGCGACCTCGTCTGCGTCGACCAAGCTGTTTCACGGTGGGTTGCGATACCTGGAGTATTTCGAGTTCCGCCTGGTGCGCGAGGCGCTGCGCGAGCGTGAGGTGCTGCTGCGCAACATGCCGCATATCAGCTGGCCCATGCGCTTTGTTCTGCCGCTGGACCCCGAGATGCGGTTCGACAGCGACACACCGGCGGGCCGTCTGTTGGGCGGGCTGATGCCCTGGCTGCGCGGGCGGCGGCCAGATTGGATGATCCGGCTGGGGCTGTTCGCTTATGACCATATGGGCGGGCGGCAGGTATTGCCGGGCACGCGGCGCCTGTCGCTGCGCGGCACGCCCGAGGGCGCGCCGTTGGACAGCCGGCTGGTGCGAGCCTTCGAATACTCGGACGCCTGGGTGCAGGATTCGCGGCTGGTGGTGCTGAATGCCCGCGATGCGGCGGAACGCGGCGCGCGGATCAGCCCGCGCACCCGGCTGGTGCGGGCCACGCGGACGGGCGACCTGTGGCAGGCCGAGCTGGAGGATACCGAAACCGGCGCGCGCGAAACCGTCGCGGCGCGGGTGATCGTCAACGCGGCGGGCCCGTGGGTGGCGCAGGTGATCCAGTCGGCGCTGGGGCAGAACACCGGCGACCGGATCAGGCTGGTGCGGGGCAGTCATATCGTGACGCCGCGCCTTTACGATCACGACAAGGCGTATTTCTTTCAGGGGCCGGACGGGCGGATCATTTTCGCCATTCCGTACGAGCAGGATTTTACCCTGATCGGCACCACCGACATGGACCATCCCGACCCGGATACGCCGCCTGTCTGCACGCCCGAGGAACAGCAATATCTGTGCGATTTTGCCAACCGCTATTTCGCGCAGGATATCTCGCCCGCCGACGTGGTCTGGACCTATTCGGGCGTACGGCCCCTGCGCGACGATGGCAGTGCCAGCGCCAGCGCCGCCACGCGGGATTATTCGCTGCACCTGGACCGTTCGGGCGCGCCGGTGCTGCATGTGTTCGGCGGCAAGATCACCACCTATCGCAAGCTGGCCGAGGCGGCGGTGGCCGAACTGGCCAAGGTTCTGCCGGTGGATGGCGCGGGCTGGACGCAGGACGCGCCGCTGCCCGGCGGCGATTTCGCGGTGGACGAGGCGCAAGGGCGGATCGCCCGGTTGCAGCTCGACTATCCGTTTCTAGAGCCTGCGCAGGCCGACCGCCTGTTCCGCACCCACGGCACCGAAGCGTGGGAGGTTTTGGGCGCCGCCAAAGACTGGCCCGATCTGGGCGAGGATTTCGGCGCGGGGCTGACCCAGGCCGAGGTCGACCGGATGCGCGCCCGTGAATTTGCCCGCACCGCCGAGGATATCGTGTGGCGGCGCACCCGTCTGGGCCTGCGGATGGACGCGGCGCAGGTCGCGCGGCTGGCAGCGTATCTGGCCGGGGCCTGACCGCTTGCCGCGCGCGGCCCGACGCGGCACGATGCAGGCCAAAGGGAGGGCGCGTGGATGACGCATATTCTGGCTATCGATCAGGGCACAACCTCGTCTCGGGCGATGATTTTCGACGCCGATCTGCGGCCCGTGGCGCAGGCGCAGCAGGAATTCGCGCAGCATTTCCCGGCCTCGGGCTGGGTGGAGCATGACCCGGACGATCTGTGGACGAGCGTGGCCGCCACCTGCCGCGCGGCGATTGAAAAGGCTGGGTTGCGCGCGGGCGATATTGCCGCCATCGGCATCACCAACCAGCGCGAAACCACCCTGATCTGGGACAAGAAAACCGGTCGGCCCATTCATAACGCGATTGTCTGGCAAGACAGGCGCACGGCCGATATTTGCGATGCTTTGCGCAAGGCGGGGCACGAGGCGCTGGTGGGCGATACGACGGGGTTGCTGCTGGACCCTTATTTCTCGGGCAGCAAGGTGAAATGGCTGCTGGACAACGTGGACGGCGCGCGGGCGCGGGCCGAGGCCGGAGAGTTGGCCTTTGGCACGGTCGACACCTGGCTGATCTGGAAGTTGACGGGCGGCGCGGTGCACGCGACCGACGCCACCAATGCGGCGCGCACGATGCTGTTCGATATCCGATCCGGCGATTGGAGCGACGAGATGTGCGCCATGCTGGACGTGCCGCGCGCGCTGTTGCCCGAGGTGCGGGATTGCGCGGCGGATTTCGGGGAAACCCGGGCCGACCTGTTCGGTGCGCCGATCCCCATTCTGGGCGTGGCGGGCGATCAGCAAGCGGCCACGATCGGGCAGGCCTGTTTCCAGCCGGGGATGATGAAATCGACCTATGGAACGGGCTGTTTTGCCTTGCTGAATACGGGCGATCAGATGGTGCGGTCAGACAATCGGTTGCTGACCACGGTGGCCTACCAGTTGGACGGGCGGCGGACCTATGCGTTGGAGGGGTCGATTTTCATTGCCGGGGCGGTGGTGCAATGGCTGCGCGACGGGTTGCAGATCATCCGCAGCGCGGCGGAAACCCAACCCCTGTCCGAGCGCGCGGATGACGGCCAGGGCGTGATCATGGTGCCCGCCTTTACCGGGCTGGGTGCGCCCTATTGGCAGCCGCAGGCGCGGGGCGCGATTTTCGGGCTGACGCGCAATTCGGGCCCGGCCGAGTTCGCGCGGGCGGCGCTGGAAAGCGTGGGGTTCCAGACCCGCGATCTGTGGGAGGCGATGCGCGCCGATTGGCAGGGCGCGGGCGACAGCGTTTTGCGGGTT
>JAASTF010000366.1 GCA_021767525.1 Paracoccaceae bacterium | reverse complement strand
GTCGTGTGGTGCGCCAGTTGCTGCGCCGCGCTGAAATACATCTCGTTGTAATTGGTGCGCGCGATCACGGTGGCGGGTTTTTCGTCGGGGGCCAGCGAAACCCACAGGTCGATGTCATAGAGCATCGGGCCGGTGTCTTTCAGGTGCGGCAGCAGCTCGACCTCGCATTCCGGGCAGTCGGTGCGGAAGGGTTCGAGCGCGGCCTTGGTCACGATCCAGGGGCTGATCGTGGTGGCGGTGGCCTTGGCCTGGAACGGGCCCAACGGCTGGTATTCCCAGGCCTGGATATCGCGTGCCGACCAGTCGTTCAGAAGGACATAGCCAAAGATCATCTCGTCGGCCTCGTCCACGGTCACGGGGCCATCGCTGCCGCTGCCGACGATGGCGCCCATTTCCAGTTCCAGGTCGAAGCGGCGGCAGGGCAGGAAAGCGGGCGTGTCATGCTCGGGCGATTTCAGCTGGCCCCAGGGGCGGCGCACCGGCGTGCCCGACACCACCACCGACGAGGCGCGGCCGTTATAGCCGATGGGGATGTGCAGCCAGTTCGGCGGCAGCGCGTTTTCCGGGCCGCGGAACATGGTGCCGACGTTCATCGCATGGTGTTTGCCGGCGTAAAAGTCGGTGTATTCGGCCACCAGGAAGGGCAGGTGCATGACTGCGTCCCTGGCGGGCACCAGCACGTGTTTCACGGCATCGCGTTCCTCGGCGCCCTCGGCCAGCAGTTCGGTCAGGCGGGCGCGCAGCTTGGCCCACAGTTCGGGGCCTTCCTCCATCACCTCGTTCCAGAACGGCACGTCGAACAGCGGCCCTGTGTCGAGGTCGATCAACCCGCCCTCTTCGGCGGCGCGGCAATCAAGGATCCTGTCGCCGATGGCCACGCCGCAGCGCGGATCGCCGTCGCCCACGGAAAAGACGCCGTAAGGCAAATTGTTCAGCGGAAAGGGGTGGTCGGGCGCGTTGGCCGTTTCGACCCAGCTTTTCATCAAGGGCATGTGTCGTCCTGTTCTTTTCAGTTTCGGGTGGTGGGCAAACTGCCCGCCCTACGCCGGTTGCGCGTCCGGCTGGTTTTCCGGCAGGCCGCGCTGCACGGCGTCGATTTCGCGGCAGCGGGCGTCGATTTCGACAAGGCGCGGGAACGGGGCCAGGTCCAGCCCCCAGCGCCGCGCGTTGACCATCTGGCCCACCAGGCACAGGTCGGCCATACCAATCGCCGCGCCGAAACAATAGGGGGTGTCGGCCTGGATCAACTGCTGGAAGGCGGTGAACCCTTCGTGCATCCAGTGGCGCATCCAGTCGACGGTTTCATCCTGGCTGTGCCCCAGCGTGCCTTTCAGATAGCCCAGCACCTTGAGGTTGTTGACCGGGTGAATATCCAGCGCGATGGCCTGGGCGGCGGCATCGACCAGCGCGCGCTGCACGGGATCGGCGGGGTAGAGCGGCGGTTCGGGCCAGACCGTGTCGATGTAATCGAGGATCGCCATCGATTGCGTCAGCGCGGTGCCATCGTCCAGCACCAGGGTTGGCACGCCCTTCATCGGGTTCAGCGCGCTGTATTCTGCCGTTTTCTGCGCCCCGGCGGTCAGGTCCACCGGAACGATGTCATATTCGACGCCCTTGAGGTTCAGCGCGATGCGCACGCGCACCGACGTGGTCGAGCGCCAATAGCTGTAAAGCTTCATCTATCCTCCCCCGCGCGGTCAGTCGCCGCCGCCGCCATCGCCGCCGCCGGCACCCGTGCCGCCCGAGCCACCGCCATCGCCATCGCCGTGGCCATAATGGCCGCCTGTCCAGCCATCGCCGCGATCACGCGCGCCCGGACGGGCCTTGCGACCCTTGCGGTTGCGGATCACGACAAAGGCGATGACCGCGACCATCACCAGAATGACAAGTTGGTTGTCACTCATTTCTTGCCCGGCGTTCCGTCGAATTTCTTTTCCAGGCTGTCCCAGCAGTCGATGTAATCATCCTGCAACGGCGCCTCGTTCGCGGCGAAGGCCGTCAGGTGCTGCGGAAAGCGGGTTTCGAACATGAAGGACATCGTGTTGTCCAGCTTTTCAGGCCCGAGATCGGCATTCGACGCGCCCTCGAACGCGTTTTTGTCGGGGCCGTGCGGCAGCATCATGTTGTGCAGCGACATGCCGCCCGGAACAAAGCCCTGCGGCTTTGCGTCATACTGGCCGTAAATGTTGCCCATCAGCTCGGACATGATGTTCTTGTGATACCAGGGCGGGCGGAACGTGTCCTCGGCCACCATCCAGCGTTCGCGGAACAGCACGAAGTCGATATTCGCCGTGCCCGGCACGCCCGAGGGCGCGGTCAGCACGGTAAAGATCGACGGATCGGGGTGATCGAACAGGATCGCGCCGACGGGGCAGTATGCGCGCAGGTCGTATTTGTAGGGCGCGTAATTGCCGTGCCAGGCCACCACGTCCAGCGGGCTTTGCGGGATTTCGGTTTCATGGAACTGGCCGCACCATTTCACGGTCAGGGTGCTGGGCACCTCGCGGTCTTCATAGGCCGCGACGGGCGCCTTGAAATCGCGCGGGTTGGCCATGCAGTTGGCGCCGATGGGGCCACGGCCCGGCAGCTCGAACTTTTGGCCATAGTTTTCGCAGACAAAGCCGCGGCAAGGCCCTTCCAGCACCTCGACGCGGTACACCAGGCCGCGCGGGATGATCGCGATTTCCTTTGGCTCCAGGTCGATGATTCCCAGCTCGGTCGCGAAGCGCAGACGGCCCTCTTGCGGGACGACCAGCAATTCGCTGTCGGCAGAAAAGAAATACGCGTCCTTCATCGACTCGGTGACCAGGTAGATATGGCTGGCCATGCCGACCTGGGTGTTCACGTCGCCGGCGGTGGTCATGGTGCGCATGCCCGTCAGCCAGGTCAGCCCCTCGTCGGTATGGGGCACCGGATCCCAGCGATACTGACCCAGCGAAATCACGTCAGGATCGACATGGGGCGCGGATTTCCAATAGGGCAGATCGATTTTGGTATAGCGGGCCGAGTGCTTCACGCTGGGCCGGATGCGATAGGTCCAGGTGCGCTCGGGCGGGTTGGCGGTAAAGGCCGTGCCCGACAGCTGTTCGCCATAAAGGCCGTAGTTGCATTTCTGCGGGCTGTTCATACCCTGCGGCAGCGCGCCCGGCAGCGCCTCGGTTTCGAAATCATTGGCAAAGCCGGGCATATAGCCGGGCGTGGTGCCGACCGGCGTCTGGGCCTGCACCAGGCCATGCGTCTTGGTCTGCTGATTCATC
>JAASTF010000365.1 GCA_021767525.1 Paracoccaceae bacterium | reverse complement strand
GGTGCGGGTTTCCGCGAAGATGTCGTTGATGAACAGATTGGGCGAGCGGCCGAACTGCTCGTCGCTGACGAACTCGCTGCCGTTTTTCATGAAGTATTTGACCTGATAGCTGTAATTCTTGCGCATCGGCTCAAAGATCACTTCGGTGATGCGGTGCTCGGTCGCGTCCGCGGTCAGCGACACCTGGTGCTCGATCGGGTCGACGCCGGTATCCTTGTACTTGAACGTTACAAGCGCGCGGCTGACATCGTTCCAGTTGATATCGCCGGCGATCAGCACCACGTCCAGAACGCCCATCTGACCGACATTGACCGTCAGGTTGCCTTCGTCGGTCGTGATCTTTTCCGAGTCGAACGCCCGGCTTTGGTTCTTGTAGTTCACCCGGTAGGAATATTCGTAATTGTAATCGTCATTCGCCACGAAAGACGCGAATTTCCCGATCTGGTCCGGACCGGTCAGAACCACCTCGCCCTCGGGCGCGCCGGGTTCCAGGTTGGGCATCGGCGCACCATTATAGCCCAGCTTGACCTCGACGGAATGCAGCGGCAGGCGGTCGAAATCCGCGTTGGCCATCACGTTGACGCGCAGCTTTTTCATGAAATCGTCGTCAAGATCGATTTCGCGGAAGTAATCGTTGAAGTTCAGCGCATTGCCATCCGCATCGCGCAGCGACGAGAACGGCGGAAGCGAGCCGGTCGGCCGCAGTTTCCAGACGATCGGGCGCTGTTCCTTGAACTCCAGCGTAAAGTCGGAAACGCGGTAATCGGTGAACATGCGGTCAACGTCTTCGATCCCCTTGGGCAGCTCGCGCTGTTCCTCGCTGGCGGGCACGATCTTTTCGATCATGTTGCGCTCGGCGGCTTCGGTGGTCATGTCGAAGACCCAGTTTCGGATCTCGGTCTGGGTGTCCTCGTCGATATCCTCGCCGAAATCGAACTCCATCGTGATCGCTTCGGACTGGCTCATGTATTCGTGCATCCGCTCGATACGGTCGTCCTCCCAGAACCAGCGCCACTTGCTGTCGACGGTTTGGATGAAGCTGTAGAACTTGTGCGAATGGAAATGCGAATTGGCCGTGACCGCGGGCAGCTTGCCCGTGGCTTCGAGGTCGAGTTCCAGCCCGATCACAGGGCCATCGGACTGCATCGCGCGTTCAAAGAACGTGGCGCCTTCGGGCGTAAGCTCGACACCGAACGTGGCCGCGTTTTCCCCGTAAAGCGACGGCTTGCCCGCCCCGGACACCTTTTCGACAAGCGCGCCGCCGGCCTCGGCGATGATCAGGTTGCAGGTGCCGTCGATATAACGGATCGTGCCGAATTCGACCGCGGGGGGCTGCGTGATACCCATCTCGCGCGCCTTGGCGTCAACTTGCCCCTGCAATACCTGCCGGCAGGCCTCTTGCTGTTCCGGTGTGACTGTAAAGGCCACGTCCATCAGCAGGAAGCCACCGCCAACCTTGCCGTCGGGACGATCCACCGGGAAACGGTATTTGAAAAGGCTGACCGCCGGTTTCCCCAACGCATCGGTTCGGAAACTCGGCCGCCCGGCCACCAGGTATTTGACGTGAATTTCGGAATCGTCGTCGTAAACGCTGACACCTTCGATAATCTGTTCCGAGCCAATCAAAAGCATTGAAAAAATCCTTTCCTGAGCAAAAAAATTAAGGTTTGAAAATGGAAATCGACGAGGGCATCACCGCCCCGAAAAGATCGGCGGCGCTGCGCCCGTCGCCCAGGTCGGCGACAGCCACCACCGGTTGGGCGGATTTGCCTGACACGCTGACCGTCAGGCTGAATTGCCCATCGCCATCGGGGCGGTCGGTGGTCATCAGGCGCAACAGCACCTGGTCCAGCAATTCGCCCATCAGGTCGGCATCGGTATCCAGTGCGCTGATGCTGACCATGCCCTGCTGCAAAGCCTGATCCAAAGCGTCCCGCGACGGGGCGTCGGACAGCCGGCCGGATACCTGCACCTCGGTCGTGCTGCGCAGCGTCAGGTCGGCGCGATAGCGCAGCCACACAACCTGTTCCTGGCCGGCCAGCGCCGCCTGTACATCGGCGGTTTCCTCGGCATCGAGTTGAAGGGTGAACATCGCGTTGAAAGGCGGCATCGACGGGGCGCTGGCCGCCGGGCGGGCGGCCCGTCCGCCGATGGCCAGTTCGGGAACGACATGCGCGACATCGGCAAAGGACAGGCGCACCGGCGCCTCGACCAGACTTTCAAGATCGCTGCGCAGCGCCTCAAGCCGATCATCCGCCACCGTCCATTCCGTCGTCAGGCTCAGAAACGCCATATCGCCCGCCTGGATCAGGCTGACACTTTCGGCGCCGTCGGCGTTGCGCGACACCATCGGCAGCTTGGGAATAAACGCATAGGATGTGCGCGCCTCATCCAGCGGCCAAAGGTAAAGATCACCCAGATCGGCGACGGTTTCGCGCAAAAGCATTGAGGATTGCGTGCCCCCAGACGACTCGGACTCGCCCCCGGACAAGAGAAATTCACTTGGCATAAATCACCTCGCCCCGCCAAATGGCGGAATTCAAAAAGATTTTTGGCGGCCGGAAAAAATGGCGCGCCTTGAAAAATGTTTTGCTTCGGTTGCTGTGGTGGTTTTGCGGCCTAGCGTTGAAAAAAACGGCGTGAAACGGCAATGAAGCTTTCTAATAATGCTTTACGCTACGCCAAGTTGCGATTCTAGACAACCCCCGGTTTTCCTGCCCCCTAAAGAAATCCGCCCTGGGCCTCGTCGCTTGGCCCGGCCTGTCGTCATGCGCGATCTGATCGGGCGCAACCGCCAAAAGGGTCTTGCCGTTGCCCGCGCCGGATAACGCAACGGCCATCCCTCTGGCCGCGCCCTCGAACGCGAAAATGCGCCCGGCGATCACCGAAAGCACGCCCCGCCAGCGCCAACAGCGCCTCGGCCGCCTGGAAGGTGACACCCTAAAAACGGTGCGGCCTATCCCGCCGGAACCAAGGATACTCCTCCAACATAATGGCAAAATCCTGACGCAGCCGGATCGGCAGAACGCGTTCGCGGGGGCAAGTGGCGGAGACGAACTCCGAAAGTTGTTGCTTATCAGTTGGTTAAGTGATTGATTTTCCTGAACGGGGGATTTTCTAGTGTTGCGGATTGTGCAGCAAAGTGTGTAGCAGAAAATGGTAGTGCCCCTCGTAACTGCCGCACTAGAAAGACGCATAACCGTCCTATGGATTGTCGGATTGGGCAAGAGACGCTCCTCGAACGCAAGACAGTTCAGCAAGAGTC
>JAASTF010000062.1 GCA_021767525.1 Paracoccaceae bacterium | reverse complement strand
GGACGTAACCGATGTTTTCGCGCTACAAGAAACCGAACGCCCCTGCCGCCGCACCCGGTGCGCCCAAACCCGCACAGGCCCCCGGCCCCAAGGCCAGCGCGCCGCAACCCGCCGCGCCCAAGGCAACCCCGAAACCGATGCCCAAGCCCGACCAGATGCGCAAGTCGGCCGCCAAGGCCGCCGCGCAATCGGTGCCGATGGACAAGGAACGCAAACGCAAAGAGCGGCTGGGCGAAATCAAGCTCGAGTTGCACCGCTCGCTTTTGGATAACCTCAACCTAAGCGCGATCGAGGCGGCCAGCGAAGCCGACCTGAAGGCCGAGATTTCGGCCATCTCGTCCGAGGTTCTTTCCGAAAAGGGAATCGTGCTGAACCGCGAGGATCGCACGACCCTGAACCAAGAGCTGTACGACGAGGTGCGCGGGCTTGGCCCGCTGGAAACGCTGCTCAAGGATGACACGGTCAACGATATCCTGGTGAACGGCCCGCAACGCATTTTCGTGGAACGGGCGGGCAAGCTGGAATTGACCGACATCACCTTCAAGGATGAACGGCACCTGTCGCGGATCATCGACAAGATCGTGTCGGCCGTGGGCCGGCGCGTCGATGAATCGAACCCCTATGTCGACGCGCGTCTTGCCGACGGGTCGCGTTTCAACGCGATGGTGCCGCCGATCGCAGTGGATGGCAGCCTGGTGTCGATCCGTAAGTTCAAGAAAGAAAAGCTGGGCATCGACGACCTGGTGAATTTCGGCGCTTTTTCCGAGGAAATGGCCGCCTATCTTCAGGCCGCGGTGGCCTGCCGGCTGAATGTGATCGTGTCGGGCGGTACCGGCTCGGGTAAGACGACCACGCTGAACGCGCTGTCGTCGTTCATCGACAACTCAGAACGCATCCTGACGATCGAGGATACCGCCGAACTTCAGCTGCAGCAAACTCATGTGGGCCGGATGGAAAGCCGCCCGCCCAACGTCGAGGGCAAGGGCGCCGTGACCCAGCGCGACTGTCTGCGCAACGCGCTGCGGATGCGCCCCGACCGTATCATCGTGGGGGAAACCCGCGGCGAGGAAGTGATCGACATGTTGCAGGCCATGAACACGGGCCACGACGGGTCGATGACCACGATCCACGCCAACAGCGCCCGCGACGGTGTCAGCCGTCTGGAAAACATGATCGCGATGGCCGGCATCGAAATGCCGATCAAAGCCGTGCGCAGCCAGATCGCCAGCGCCGTCAATGTCATCGTGCAGGCCAGCCGCCTTCAGGACGGCAGCCGCCGCATGACCTCGATCACCGAAATCACCGGGATGGAGGGCGACGTGATCGCCATGCAGGAAGTGTTCCGGTTCCAGCGCGTCGGCCTGACGCCCGAGAACAAGATCATCGGCCACTTCACCGCAACGGGTGTACGCAGCCACTATTCCGAACGCTTCCGCCTGTGGGGCTATGACCTGCCGGCCAACATCTTTGAACCGATCGCCGCGGAGTAACGTGCATGACCATCAGTATCGAACCGATCATCTACGGTCTGATCTTTGTGGGGGTTCTGGTCCTTGTCGAGGGCTTGTACCTGACCGTTTTCGGCCGCTCGATCAGCCTGAACAACCGCGTCAACCGCCGGCTGGAGCTGTTGGAGCAGGGCGGCGGCCGCGAAGAAGTGATGGCCAAGCTGCGCAAGGAAATGCGCCAGCACATGAATTCGCGCGGTATCCCGCTTTATGCGATGCTGGCGGATCGCGCGCAAAAGGGCGCGATCGCGTTTTCTCCGACGCAGCTGGTGCTGATCATGATCGCGCTGTCCATCATCTCGTTCCTGGGTCTGACGATCGGCACCGAGACCGGGCCCGCCGTGCGTGCCGCGGTGGCGGTCGGGATGGGCGTCGGCGGTGTCTACATGTGGGTCAACCACAAAGCCAAGAAACGCCTGTCGATGATCGAAGAGCAACTGCCCGACGCGGTCGAGCTGATGGTGCGCAGCCTGCGCGTCGGCCACCCGTTCTCGTCGGCGATCCAGATCGTCGCCAAAGAGGTGCCCGATCCGCTGGCCACCGAATTCGGCATCATCGCCGACGAATCCGCCTATGGCCGGGATGTGGGCGAGGCGCTGAAGGATCTGGCCGAACGGCTGGACATGCAGGATTTGCGCTTTCTTGCGGTGGCCGTGACCATTCAGCAGCAATCGGGCGGTAACCTGGCCGAGATTCTTGCCGGCCTGGCCAAGGTGATCCGCGCCCGTTTTCGCCTGTTCCGCCGGGTCAAGGCCATCACCGCCGAAGCGCAATGGTCGGGCAAGTTCCTGTCGGGCTTTCCGCTTTTCGCCCTGATCGCGATCAACCTGCTGGACCCCAACTATTACGACGAGGTGCTGGACCACCCGTGGTTCATCCCCGCCTGTTTCGTGGTTGGCGGCTTTCTGATCGCGAACCTGATCGTCATGCGCATGCTGGTCAACATCAAGGTCTGAGGAATTCAAGATGGAACAAATGAACGAATTGCTTACCGGCAGCCTTGGTGAATTCGGCCCGCTGATCCTTGTCGGTGGCCTGGGCCTGATGCTGATCCTCGCGACCATTCCGATCCTGCTCAGCCAAAAGCGCGACCCGCTGGAAAAACTGCGCGAAGAGCAGGAACGCGGTGTCGTGGTCAAACCCGGCAAGCGGCTGCGCACGAACAAGTCGAACGACAAGCTGGAAAAATACAAGAACTTCCTCGAGCCGCAGAACGAACAGGAATACTCGGCCGTGCGGCGCAAGCTGATGCAGGCCGGTTACCGCACCAAGGACGCCGTGCGCTATTTCCACTTTGCGCAGTTCGCGCTGGGGATCGGCGGGCTGGTCCTGGGTGTGATCTATTACATGGCGTTCAAGGCCGGTGCGCAGGATCTGACCACGCAAAAGACGCTGATGTATATCCTGGGTCCGGGCATCGTGGGCTACATGGCGCCGAAATACTGGGTAACCAAGCGCCAGCAGGAACGCCAGAACCAGGTGCAAGAGGGCTTTCCCGACGCGCTTGATATGATGCTGGTGTGCATCGAGGCCGGCCAATCGCTGGACCAGGCGATCATCCGCGTGGCGCAGGAAATCCGCCCCTCCTTCCCCGCCCTGGCCGACGAGTTCGAAATTGTCAGCTATGAAATCAAGGCCGGCAAGGACAAGTCGACGGTTCTGCGCGATATGGGCGAACGCTGCGGCGTGCAGGACGTGTCCAGCTTTGTGACCGTGCTGATCCAGTCGACCACTTTCGGCACCTCGATCGCCGATGCCCTGCGGGTTTACGCCAGCGAAATGCGCGACAAGCGCGTGATGCGGGCGGAAGAGAAGGCAAACAAGTTGCCTACCAAGATGACACTTGTCACAATGACGCTAACAGTGCCGCCGCTGTTGATTATCCTTGTCGGGCCATCGGTTCACGGGATCACCAACATTCAGAATGCCGGCGGGAATTAAAAACGGGACAGGCACCGCATGACATCGATCAAAGCGGGGATCGCGCTGATCGCAACCTTTGCCCTGGCCGCCTGTTCATCGGGCGGCCTTGGCGATGTGCGCGGCCCTTATGCGCCGGGCTTTAAACCCGGGGCCGAAGCGGTGGATGGGCTGGTTGTCGGGCACCGGTTGATGCAGGCGGGCGAATTCGAACTGGCGCTCGAAGCCTATAGCCGCGCCGCGCTGGAACGCGGCACGACCGACGTCGATGTTCTTTCGGGGCTGGGCAGCGCGAACCTGGGGTTGGGCCGCCTGGGACAGGCCGAAACGCTGCTGCGCCGCGCCATCGACACCGACGAAGCGATCCCGGAAACCTGGAACAATCTGGGCGTCGTTCTGATGGAACAGGGCAATCTGGCCGAGGCGGAACAGGTGTTTCGCAGGGCCTATGCCCTGGACAATGGCGAAAGTGACTCAATTCGTGATAATTTACGCTTAGCCATAGCAAAAAACGAAAATCCGGACTATGGTGATGACCAAGAACAAGATTATAAATTGGTACGCCGAGGAAGCAGCGACTATCTGATCCGACGCGTGCCATAGAGGCAAGAGCAGTAAAAGGGACGCAAAAACATGCGCCACCCCATCCTTATCTCCCTGTGCATCGCCGGGTCGTTTGGCCTGTCCGCATGCGAACAACGCATAAACAAGGACGAGGTCGACCGCGCCTTTCAAGAGGTGAACGTGGTCGATGAAAGCAACCTCAGCGACATCATGTTGACGGTTGCCGACCCGAACGAGGCGGTGTCTTACTTTGCCCGCGCGGTCAAGGACAAGCCCGAGCGGATCGACCTGCAGCGCGGTCTTGCCAAGTCCCTGGTCCGCGCCAAGCGCAACCCCGAGGCGGTCAGCGCCTGGCAGAAGGTGACGAAACACGCCGATGCCACCCAGGACGACACCGTTGACCTGGCCGATGCGTATATCCGCGACGGCAAGTGGAAAGAGGCCGAGGCGACGCTGGACAGCGTGCCCCCCACCTACGAGACTTTCAAACGCTACCGCCTTGAGGCGATGATCGCCGACAGCAACCAGGAATGGAAGAAAGCCGACAGCTTTTATGAAATCGCCGTCGGCCTGACCACGCGCCCCGGCGGGGTGCTGAACAACTGGGGTTATTCCAAGCTGACGCGCGGCGATTTCTCCGAGGCCGAGCGGCTGTTCGGCGAGGCGCTCAAGCATGATGGCAGCCTGTTCACTGCCAAGAACAACATGGTCCTGGCCCGTGGCGCGCAGCGCAAATATACCCTGCCCGTCGTACCGATGGACCAGGTCGAGCGCGCGCAACTGCTGCACACGCTGGGCCTGAGCGCGGTCAAGCAAGGCGATGTCGAAACCGGCAAGGGCCTGCTGCGCGATGCGATCGAAACCCATCCGCAACATTTCGAGGCCGCGGTTCGCTCGCTTCGGGCGCTGGAAAGCGGCTGATCCCGGCATGGATGTTTTCGGCCTGATCGGGCGGCTGTCGCAAGCGATGGCCATTCCCGACACGGCGGCGCTGGTGCTGCTGATCGCGGCGGCGCCGGTGTGTTTCTACGTGGCCTATAGCGACCTGCGCGCCATGCGCATCCCGAACTGGACGGTTTATGCGCTGTTCGGGCTGTTCGTGGTTCTTGGCCCCTTTCTGATGCCCCTGCCCCAATATGGCGGGCAGCTGCTGCACATGCCAATCCTGCTGATCGTGGGGATGGTGGTGAATGCGGCCGGGCTGGCGGGCGCGGGCGACGCCAAATTCGTAGCGGCGGCAGGGCCTTATCTTTGGGCCGCCGATCTGCGCGTTCTGATCGTGATTTTCATGGCCAACCTGCTGGCCGCCTTCGTCAGCCACCGATTGGCCAAGTATTCGGGCCTGCGGGGTCTGGCGCCCGACTGGCAAAGCTGGACGATGGGCTGGAAATTTCCGATGGGGCTGTCCCTGGCCGGCAGCCTGCTGATCTATCTGGCGCTTGGCGCGGCCTGAACGGCGCAAAGGCGCACGGGTTTTTCCATCATTTTGCCATCTTGGCGCGGCATCCTGCCCGGCAAACCCATCCCGGGCGGCCCACGCGCGCCCGACAGACCGAGCAGGATGACATAGATGAACATGCAAGCGCCCCCCGCAACCGGCGTGCAGCCGCCCCCGGTGCCGCACCGTCTGGAAGAGATGCAGCTTTCCACCGTCATGATGCGCGACATCATGTTGAAAACCATGTTCCGCAAGAACCTGGACATGGTCGGCGACATTGCCCGCGCCATCTGCCTGCCCCGCGCCGTCACGACCGAGCTGATCGATATGGCCCGCAGCCAGAACCTGCTTGAGGCGACCGGCACGCTGCATGCCAACTCGGGCAACGAGATGGGGTTTCAGTTGACCGATGCGGGCAAGGCGCGCACGCTCGACGCGCTCAGCCAGTCGGAATATTTCGGCGCCATGCCGGTGCCGCTTGACGTGTATCGCGAACAGGTGAAACGCCAGTCGATCCGCAACATCCAGATCACGCGCAAGCAGCTGACCGACGCGATGGGCCACCTGGTTCTGCCCGATGACCTGCTGGACAACCTGGGCCCCGCCGTCAGCGCCGGCCGGTCGATCCTGATGTATGGCCCGCCGGGCAACGGTAAATCCAGTATTTCCAACGGTATCCGCGACGCGATGGGCGACAAGATCTTCGTGCCACGTGCCATCGAATATGCAGGTCAGGTGATCACGGTCTATGACCCGATCGTGCACTCGGCCGCCGAAACGGAAGAGGATGATCCAAACTCGCTGCGCGTGCGCCGCAGCTATGACACCCGCTATGTCAAATGCGAGCGGCCCACCGTGATCACCGGCGGCGAACTCAGCCTGTCGATGCTCGACCTGGTCTATAACCCGACGGCGCGCACCTATCAGGCGCCGCTGCAGCTGAAATCCACCGGCGGCATCTTCATCGTCGACGACCTTGGCCGCCAGGCCGAACCGCCGCAGGCGCTGGTCAACCGCTGGATCGTACCCTTGGAGGAAAACAAGGACATCCTGGCGCTGCAATCGGGCGAAAAATTCGAAGTGCCCTTTGACACGCTGGTGATCTTCTCAACCAACTTTCACCCGAACGAGATCTTCGACCAGGCCGCCCTGCGCCGGATCTTTTACAAGATCAAGATCGACGGGCCGAACCAAGAGAACTTTCTCAAGATCTTTGCGATGGTCGCGAAAAAGAAGGGGATGCCGCTGGCCGAACCGGCGCTGGTGCACCTGCTGAAAAAGAAATACCCGACCATCAACAATATCTACGCGAACTACCAGCCGATCTTCTTGATCGACCAGATGATCTCGATCTGCAACTTCGAGGGCATCCCCTATCAGATGACGCCCGAGCTGATCGACCGCGCCTGGGCCAACATGTTCGTCAAGGACGAACATATCGTCAAGTAAACGCAAGACCGGCCCGCCCTGCCCGGATCGCGCAAGGCGGGCCGTTTGCCGTTACTCGGCCAGGATCGCCTGCAGGATCGCGGCCTGCCGTCCGCGGTCACCCTGCGCCAGCGCGGCGACGGTTTGACCGGGGCGCGCCTCGATACCGGCGTCGTGCAGCCGCGCAAGGCCCGCGGCCGTGTCCATGCCCGTCAGGGCGATCACCTGCTCGACCGGCGCACGGCCCAGCCCGGCCATGATCGCGCCCACCGGGCTTTGCGGCCCGGCCACCGGCGCGAAAGAGGCCGCAAGCACAACCGCGAAGGCGCCGACAATGCCCACCGCCAGCGGGCGTTTTGCATAGCCCAGAAAGGCGCGGTAATTCACCGACAGGTGCAGGCCGACACCCGCCACCATGGCCCAGCTCAGCCACTCGTGCGCCGTCTTGTTCAGCCCGGTATCGAGGTGG
Organism: Paracoccaceae bacterium; assembly: GCA_021767525.1. GTDB lineage: Bacteria > Pseudomonadota > Alphaproteobacteria > Rhodobacterales > Rhodobacteraceae > Lutimaribacter. The sequence continues at coordinate 5,762 of JAASTF010000062.1, read as the reverse complement.
AAGAACATCAAGATACCCGTAACGGCAGACAGCAAAAAGGCGCCCATCGTCAGCGGGGTTGCGAATTTTCGGATCGTTTTCATGGGGTTGCTCCTTTGCCGCGCATCCATGATCCATTTTACGTAAACCGAATGCCCTTCCGGCGCGCCATCCGTGCAAACCCGGCATGCGCAGCGCACAACGCAGCGCGTGTTCGCGCCCTGTTCCCCTGCGCCAATCCGCGCTACATCTGCCCTATGCGCGACTTGCCCGATCAGATCGAAAGCTGGTTTGCCGCCCAGGGCTGGCAGATACACCCGCATCAGCGCGACATGCTGGCCCGCGCGGCCGATCCGGCCACGCTGCTGATCGCGCCCACGGGTGGCGGCAAGACTATGGCGGGCTTCTTGCCCACGCTGGCCGAGCTGTCGGGCGGCGACCACAAGGGGCTGCACACGATCTATGTCAGCCCGCTCAAGGCCTTGGCCGCGGATATCAAGCGCAACCTGACCCGCCCCATCACCGAGATGGGCCTGCCGATCCGGGTCGAGGATCGCACCGGCGACACAAGTTACACCCAGAAGCGACGGCAACGCGCCGATCCGCCCCATATCCTGCTGACCACGCCGGAATCGCTGGCCTTGCTGGTCAGTTACGAGGATGCGCCGCGGATCTTTGCGGGCGTGCAGCGTATCGTGGTCGATGAAATCCACGCGCTGGCCGACAGCAAGCGGGGCGATCAGCTGATGCTGGCGCTGACCCGGGTGCAGGCGCTGGCGCCGGGCCTGCGGCGCGTCGGGCTGTCGGCCACGGTGGATGACCCGGGCGCCATCGCACAACTTTTGGCGCGCCACCCCGACCCGTGCGAAATCGTGCAGGCCGATCCCGGCCCCGACCCCGATATCGCCATGCTGTCCGTCGATCAGCCACCGCCCTGGGCGGGCGGCGGCGCGGCCTATGCGATTCCGGCGGTGCTGGACCAAGTCAAAAAGCACAAGACCACGCTGATTTTTCACAACACCCGCGCCCAGGCGGAAATTTTCTTTCATAAACTGTGGCTTGCCAATGACGAGGGCCTGCCGATCGGCATTCACCACGGCAGCCTGTCGCGTGCGCAGCGGGAAAAGGTCGAGGCCGCGATGGTCGCCGGCGCGCTGCGCGCCATCGTCTGCACCGGCAGCCTTGATCTGGGCATCGACTGGGGCGATGTGGATCTTGTGATCCAGGTCGGCGCGCCCAAGAACGTCAAGCGCCTGATCCAGCGGATCGGGCGGGCCAATCACCGCTACAACGCGCCGTCCAAGGCCCGCCTTGTGCCCGCCAACCGGTTCGAGGTGGTGGAATGCATCGCCGCGCTCGAGGCTGCGAAAGCGCGCGATCTGGATGGCGAACCGCGCGGTCCGGGGCCGCTCGATGTGCTGTGCCAGCATATCCTGATCTGCGCCTGCGCGGGTCCGTTCGACGCGGGCGCTCTATATGACGAGGTGCGCCAGGCCGGCGCCTATGCCGCCCTGCCCCGCGCTGATTTCGATGCCTGCCTGGAGTTCTGCGCCACCGGCGGCTACGCGCTGCGCGCCTATGACCGCTGGCAACGCCTGCAAAAGCGCGCGGATGGCCAGTGGCAGCTGCGCGACCCGCGCGCCAGCGCCCTGATCCGGCAGAATATCGGCACGATCCAGGATATCGACACGCTGAAGGTGCGGATGAAGGGCCGCGGCGGCGCACCCCTGGGCGAGGTCGAGGAAGGGTTCGCCGCCTCGCTGACACCCGGCGACACCTTCCTGATCGGGGGCCGCGTCGTGCGCTATGAGTCCTTGCGCGAAATGACGGTCGAGGTCAGCCGCAACGCCGGGCGCGAACCCAAGGTCGCGGTGTTCAACGGCACGAAATTCGCAACCTCGACCCAGCTGAGCCAACGCATTCTGCGGATGTTCGCGCAAGACGACTGGCCGCAATTGCCCGATCACACCGCCGAATGGCTGGCCCTTCAACGGCGCGTGTCGCGTCTGCCCCAACAGGGGCGGCTTTTGGTGGAAACTTTCCCGCATGAGGGGCGCGAACACCTGGTCGCCTACGGTTTTGCCGGCCGCAACGCGCAGCAGACGCTGGGCCTGATCCTGACCAAGCGGATGGAAGAGATGGGCCTTGCGCCGCTGGGCTTTGTCGCCACCGATTACGCCGTGCTGATCTGGGGGCTGGATCGCGTGACCGATCCCGCGCCACTGTTCGATCGTGCCGCCCTGCGCGACGGGTTGGAGGGGTGGCTGGCGGGCAACGCGGTGATGAAACGCACCTTTCGCGCCAGCGCCACCATCGCCGGGCTGATCCAGCGCAGCCACCAGGGCCAACGCAAATCGGGCCGGCAGGCCACGTTTTCCAGCGATATCCTGTATGACACGCTGGCAAAGTATGACCCCGACCACCTGATGCTGCGCATCACTCGCGACGAGGCGATGCGCGGCCTGGTCGATTTCGGCCGGATCGAAGACATGCTGGACCGTGTCGAGGGCCGGATCGACCATATCCGCCTGGATCGCCTGTCGCCCCTGTCTGCGCCGCTGTTCCTAGAGCCGGGCCGCGTGCCGGTGCAAGGCGCGGGCCAGGAACGGCTGATCGAGGAAGAAACCACGCGCCTTCTGGCCGAGGCCGGATTGAACCAGGTGGGCTGAGTGGCCTTGCGCGGTCGGGTGGCTTTCGCCACTTTGGGGCGACACGGCGATACGAAGACAACAATGCAGGCAAACAACAGCACGACCGGCTATCCCTTTACCCTGGCGGGCCAGACGCTTGTCGCGCTCGGCTCGGGCGCGCTTTGGTGGCCCGACCAACGGCTTCTATGCGTGTCGGATCTGCATTTGGGAAAATCCGAACGGTTCGCCCGGCGCGGCGGGGCGCCGCTGCCGCCTTATGAAACCCGCGATACGCTGCTGCGTCTCCAGGCGGATATCGACGCCTTCCAGCCCAGGACCGTCGTATGCCTGGGCGATAGTTTCGACGACAGCGGCGCGGCCTTCGCCCTGCCCGAGCCCGAGCGCCTGTGGATCGCGCGTCTGCAGGCGGGGCGGCGCTGGATCTGGATCGAGGGCAACCACGATCCCGGCCCGGTGGATCTGGGCGGTTCTCATATGGCCGAACTGCCGCTGCCGCCCTTGTGCTTTCGCCACATCGCCGATCCCGCCCAAAGCGGCGAGATTTCGGGCCATTACCACCCCAAGGCCAGCATTCGCACCCGCGTGCGCACCGTCAGCCGCCCCTGTTTCCTGTTGGATGGCGATCGCGTGATCCTGCCGGCCTTCGGCACCTACACGGGCGGCTTGCGCAGCTCGGATGCGGCCTTGGCGCGGCTGATGCGCCCCGAGGCGCTGGCGGTGCTGACCGGGCCGGTGCCGCGCCCCATGCCGATGCCCCGCTGACCGCGTCAGCTGCCGCTTTCCGGGATAAGGCCGGCCGCGACCAGCCCGGGCCGATAGGTGCGGCTGACCGGCACGGCCATCCCATTGGACAGCATCAGCACGGGCTTGCCGTCGACCTTGGTATGGCCGGTAACCGCAGAGCGCGCCACCCAGTGCGAGCGGTGGGTGCAATAGCCCTCGACCGCGTCCATCTCGTCGACCGCGTCACCGAACCGCATACGCAGGCTGTGGGCGCCGTCGCTGGTGGTGACTGTCACGAAATGGCCCTGCGCCGTCAGGTGCATGACCTCGCCAGTGACATCCGCAGGCAAGCGGCGGTAAAGGCGCGGGCGCGGCGGGGTTTCGATCGCTTCGGGCGGCACCGGCGCGGGCGCCACCAGTTGCACGCCGCCATCCTCGTTGCGGGCGAAAAAGATCATCGGTTCGAACCCGGGGATAACCCGGCGCAGAACGAACACGCTGCCGGTGCACACCGCCACGTAAAAGGCGATCTGCCCGACGCAGGCCGGCGACAGACAGCGCCACGCGCTGAACAGCGCCTTCAGCGAAATTATCAACGGTGTCGAAAGCAGCACGGTCAGCCCAATCGCCGCAAGCTCGAACAGAAATGGCCGATCCTGCGGCACGCGCCGCTCGATCAGGGCTCGGGCGACATAGACACATAGCGTGGTGCCGAACACAGCAAGCGCCCAATAGGCAAAGCGCAGCGGCAACGGCATCAGGTCGATCGTTTCGAAGGGCCCGGAAATCGTGGCCAGCAGCGTAAGAATGGCGCAGGCCACCAGCGTGATCGGGTGCGTCATCCGCGATCGAAACCTGCTCCACTCCTCACTCGCCACCGGCACCGCCACCTCGGGAAAAATCATACGCTTCCAATGGCATAGCCACCCGTTGCGCGGCACGCAAGGGGAAGAACCGTGCGACTTCAGCACATATGACGCGAGGTCAACCGGCTCTTTTGGCCCGTCTCAGGCGGTCAGCCCCTCGGGCTCGGGCAGGCCGTTGGCGCGGCAACAGGCGGTGACCGTATTGGCCAGAAGGCAGGCAATCGTCATCGGGCCCACCCCGCCCGGTACGGGCGTGATCGCACCGGCCACGGCGGCGCAGCTGTCGAAATCGCAATCGCCCACCAGGCGGGTCTTCGCGCTGCCATCCTCGTTCACGCCCTTTTCCCGCGCCTCGATGCGGTTGATGCCCACGTCGATCACCGTGGCGCCCGGCTTGATCCACTCGCCCGGCACCATCTGGGGCCGGCCCACGGCGGCCACCACGATATCGGCCCGGCGCACAACGGCGGGCAGGTCGCGCGTGCGGCTGTGCGCGATCGTCACCGTGCAGCTTTCGCCCAGCAGCAGTTGCGCCATCGGCTTGCCCACGATGTTGCTGCGCCCGATCACCACCGCGTCCATGCCCGACAGATCGCCGTGATGATCGCGCAGCATCATCAGGCAACCCAGCGGCGTGCAGGGCACCATGCTTTTCTGTCCCGTGCCCAAAAGCCCGACGTTGAAGATGTGAAACCCGTCGACATCCTTGGACGGGGTAATACCGTTGATCACCAGGTCCTCGTTCAGATGCCCCGGCAGCGGCAATTGCACAAGGATACCGTGAACCGCCGGGTCATTGTTCAGACGGTCGATCAGATCGAAAAGCGCATCCTCCGAGGTGTCTTCCGCCAACCGGTGTTCGAAAGAGGCGATGCCGACCTCGGCGCACATCTTCCCCTTCGAACGCACATAGACCTGGCTGGCCGGGTCCTCGCCCACCAGCACCACGGCCAGACCGGGCGTGATCCCGTGCTCTTCTTTCAACCGCGCCACGTGGCCCGCCACCTTGTCGCGCACCGTGGCCGCAAAGGCCTTGCCATCAATGATCGTCGCCGTCATCTCGCACCTCTATCGCTGCAGTCGCGCGCCATGTGGCCGATCGGCGCCGCGCACACAAGCCCTGCCACTTCATCTTGCCAAATAAACTCCCGCCGGAGGCAGGAGCGGCCCAAAGGGCCGCGACCGGGCCGGCCGGGGCTCGATGCCCCGGACGGCCCGCCCGCCTGGCTTAGAACAAGCCTTCGATCTGGCCCGCGTCGTTCAGCATGATCGCCTCGGCCGCGGGCTGCCGCGGCAGGCCGGGCATGGTCATGATCTCGCCGCAGATTACCACCACAAACCCCGCGCCGGCCGACAGCCGCACTTCGCGGATCGGCACGGAGTGGCCGGTGGGCGCGCCGCGGCGGTTGGGGTCGGTGGTGAACGAATACTGCGTCTTGGCCATGCAGACCGGCAGCTTGCCATAGCCCGCGTCTTCCCACTCTTTCAGCTGGTTGCGGATCTTCTGATCGGCCAGCACCTCGTCGGCGCGGTAGATGCGTTT
>JAASTF010000364.1 GCA_021767525.1 Paracoccaceae bacterium | reverse complement strand
GATCTGGGGGCGGGGCGCGACCGATATGAAATCGGGCGTTGCCGCCTTTGTGGCTGCGGCCATTGATTTCGTCCGCGACACCCCACCGGATGGCGCGGTGATCCTGACCATCACCGGCGATGAAGAGGGCACATCGGTCGACGGAACCCTTGCCTTGCTGGACTGGATGAACGCCAATAACGAAAAGATGAGCGTCTGCATCGTGGGCGAACCCACCTGCCCCGACAAGATGGGCGAGATGATCAAGATCGGGCGGCGCGGCTCGATGACGGCGCATTTCACGGTGACGGGCGTGCAGGGCCATTCAGCCTATCCGCACCGGGCCAACAACCCGCTGCCCGCGATGGCGCGGTTGATGGACCGGCTGGCCAGCCACGAGCTGGACCAGGGCACCGATCATTTCGACCCCTCGACGCTGGCCATCGTCACCATCGACACCGGCAACCCGGCCAGCAACGTGATCCCCGCGAAAACCCGAGCCAGCGTGAACATCCGCTTCAACGACACCCATACCGGCGCCAGCCTGACCGACTGGCTGCGCACCGAGGCCGACAGGGTAGCGGGCGAATTCGGAGTCACCGTGGATATGGATGTGCATATCTCGGGCGAGGCCTTCCTGACCCCGCCGGGTGAGTTGTCCGATCTGGTGTCAAAGGCGGTCGAGGCCGAAACCGGCGTCACACCCGAGCTTAGCACCACCGGCGGCACCTCGGACGCGCGGTTCGTGAAAAACCACTGCCCGGTGGTCGAGTTCGGGCTGGTGGGCCATTTCATGCACCAGGTGGATGAACGCGTGCCCAGTGAACAGGTCCACCAGCTGAAAGACATCTATACGCGTATTCTGCGCGACTATTTCGCGGGCTGACGCGCCGCCCGCGTTTCCCGCATGACGCGCCCTGACGGCTGTGATACGTGACGGAGCATGAGCCAGCTGCCCACCAAGGACGAGATCCTGCAATGGATTTCGGACAACCCGACCCTTACTGCGAAACGCGATATCGTCAAGGCCTTTGGTATCAAGGGCGCTGCGCGGATCGACCTCAAGCGGATGCTGAAAGAGCTTGAGGATGAGGGGCACCTGAACAAGCGCAAGAAAACCTATCGCGACCCCGACAAGCTGCCCCCGGTCAGCGTGTTGCAGGTGGATCAGCCAGGCCCCGACGGCGACCTGTTCGCCCGACCGATGGAATGGCAGGGCGAAGGCAAGGACCCGGTCGTCCTGCTGGTGCCCCGCGCCAGCGATCCCGCGCTGGGGCCGGGTGACCGCATCCTTGCGCGCCTGCAAGAGGTCAAGGGCGAGCCGCACAATTACGAGGCCCGCCTGATCCGCCGCATCGGTCAGAATCCGCAGCGCGTGTTGGGCGTCTTTCGCGCCGGGTCCGAGGGCGGGCGTATTCTGCCCATCGACAAGGGCGACGGCAAAGAATGGCAGGTGCCCCCCGGCGCCACCGGCGGCGCCAAGGATGGCGAGCTGGTCGAGGCCGAACAATCCGGCCCCAAGGGCCGCATGGGCCTGCCCCGCGCCCGCATCGTCAACCGGCTGGGCGACCCGTCCGAACCCAAGGCCGTCAGCCTGATCGCCATTCACCAGCACGGCATCCCCGACACCTTCCCCGACGACGTGGTGGCCGAGGCCGACCGCATGAAACCCGCAGGGCTTTCGGGGCGCGAGGATATGCGCGACATGCCCCTGGTCACCATCGACCCCTGGGATGCGCGCGATCACGATGACGCCTGCTGGGCCCATGCCGATGACGACCCCAAGAACGAAGGCGGGCATGTGATCTGGGTGGCCATCGCGGATGTGGCCCATTACGTGCGCCCCGGCACCGCGCTGGACCGCGAGGCCCGCAAGCGCGGCAATTCCAGCTATTTCCCCGACCGCGTCGTGCCCATGCTGCCCGACCGCCTGTCGGGCGACCTGTGTTCACTGCACGAAGGCGTGCCGCGCGCCTGTATCGCCGTGCGGATGCAGATCTCGGCCGATGGCACCAAGATCGGCCACAGGTTCGTGCGCGGCTTGATGCGCTCGGCCGCGTCGCTGAATTACCAGGAAGTGCAGGCCGCCCGCGACGGCAAGCCCAACGATAAATGCGGCCCGCTGATGGCGCAGGTGATCGACCCGCTTTACGACGCTTACGAGGCGCTGGTCGCCGCGCGCGGCCGCCGCCAGCCGCTGGATCTGGACCTGCCCGAACGCAAGATCGTTTTGTCCGACGAGGGCCAGGTCACATCGGTCGATTTCGCCGAGCGGCTGGATGCCCACCGGCTGATCGAGGAATTCATGGTGCTGGCCAACGTGGCCGCGGCGGAAGAGCTGATTTCCCGCCGCTCGCCCCTGCTGTTCCGGGTGCACGAAGAACCCAGCCCCGAAAAGCTGGACGCGCTGCGCGAAACAGCGGAAAGCGCGGGGCTGGTTCTGGCCAAGGGGCAGGTGCTGCAAACCCGGCACCTGAACCGCCTGCTGGCCCAGGCCGAGGGCACGGCCAATGACGAGCTTATCAACATGTCCACCCTGCGCGCCATGACGCAGGCCTATTACAGCCCGCAGAATTTCGGCCATTTCGGCCTGGCATTGCAGGCTTATGCGCATTTCACCTCGCCCATCCGGCGCTATTCCGACCTTATCGTGCACCGCGCGCTGATCACCGCGCATAAATGGGGCGATGACGGGCTCAGCAAGGACGGGATCGAGCATCTCGAAGAAACCGCCACGCATATCTCCGAAACCGAGCGCCGCTCGATGATGGCCGAGCGCGACACGACCGACCGCTACCTTGCGGCCTTCCTGTCGGAAAAGGTGGGCAGCACCTTCACCGGCAAGATCAGCGGCATCGCCAAGTTCGGCGTCTTCGTGAAACTGGACGAAACCGGCGCCGACGGGCTGATCCCGATGCGCAATCTGGGCAACGAGTATTTCCATTTCGACCGCGACGCCGGCACGCTTTTGGGGTCGGACACCGGCACCGTGATCTCGCTGGGCCAGCGGGTGCGCGTGAAACTGGTCGAGGCCGCGCCGGTGACGGGCGGTATCGCGCTAGAGCTTCTGGAACTGGATGGCAAGGACATGCCCGGCCCCAGCGGCGGTCGCCCCGGGCGTGGGCGCGGGCGCGGCAAGGGCGGCCCGGTAAAGCGCAAGGCCGCCAAGGCCAAGCGCAAGGATGCGCAGGTCAAACGCAAGCTCAAGCGCAAGGGGCGGTAGCGCTAAGGGCCGCGCCCGACCCTGGATGGGCGCATCGATACGCTTGGCCAGCGTGATCGCTTGCAAGCACGCATGGCGCGAG
>JAASTF010000061.1 GCA_021767525.1 Paracoccaceae bacterium | reverse complement strand
GTGATGAAGCTGACCGAGCCGATGATAACCAGCCCCCCGGCGATCACCCAGGGGTCCACCGCCTCGTCGAAAAACAGCGCGCCCACGGCCACGGCCCAGACCAGCTGCAGGAATGTCACCGGCTGCGTCACCGTCAGCGGCGCCTCGCGAAAGGCCAGGGTCATCGTGTAATGCCCGCTTGTCGCCAATATTGCCACGCCGAACAGCACAAGGATCGTATGCAGATCAGGCGGCACCCAGACGCTGGCCGCCATCGGCGCCAGACCGACCGTGACCCAGATCGACAACATGCCCACCACGACAACCGCATCCACCTGGTCGGTCAGCATTTTTGCCAACAGGTAAGACGCGCCGAACACCACCGCCGCGATCAGCATGGCGATATGGCCCGCCCCCACCTCGCGAAACCCGGGGCGCAGGATGATAAGCGCGCCCAGCAGCGCCACGATCACCGCAATCACCCGGCGCGTGGCCAGCCGCTCGCCCAAGAACAGCGCCGCGCCGATGGTCACGTAAATGGGCGAAAGGTAATTCATCGCCGTCACATCCGCGATCGGGATGCGCGCCATCGCGAAGAACCACAACGACACGCCCGCCGAATGGGCCAGGCCACGCAGGGTGAACAGGCCCCATTGGCGCCGCGTCAGATGGGCGTTCAGGATGGGCCGGATCATCGGGATCACGAACACCAGCCCCAGCGCATAGCGGATAAAGGCCGCTTGCGGTGCCGGAATGTCTGTGCCCAGGTATTTCACCAACGCCGTGACGCCCACGAACAAAAGGCCCGTGACCAGCATCCAGAAGACGCCCCAGACGGGCCGGTTGATCGGGGATGGCGCGCTCATGGCGCATATGAATTCACGTTCACGGGTTAACTGCAAGTGGGCTCACGACCCCAGCAGCAGTTTCGCCGCGATGCCCCACATCACCGCGCCCACCAGCAGGTCTAGCGCCCGCCACGCGGCCGGCCGCGCAAAGAACGGCGCCAGCAGGCGCGCGCCAAAGCCCAGCATGAAGAAAAAGGTGAAACTGGCGCAGGCCGCGCCGATGCCGAAGGGCCAGGCGCTGTACTGGGCCGAGATCGTGCCCAGCAAAACCACCGTATCCAGGTAGACATGCGGGTTCAGCCAGGTCAGCGCCAGGCAAGTCAGGATTGCGCTGCGCAGGCTGCCTGCTGCCTCACCCGCGCGCAGCGCCTCGCCCCCGCGCCAGGCGGCATGAAAAGCCCGCGCGCCGTAGATCAGCAAGAACGCCGCCCCGCCCCAACGCATCACAGGCTCCAGCCACGGCAGCGCGGTGGCCAGCGCGCCGAACCCTGCCACGCCCACGGCGATCAGGATGGCATCGGACAGCGCGCAGGTCAGGACGATGGGCAACACATGCGCCCGCCGCAGCCCCAGCCGCAGAACAAAGGCATTCTGCGCCCCGATGGCCAGGATCAGCGAAAACCCCAGCGAAAACCCCGCGATGGCCGATTGCATGACCCTGTGCCTTTCCTGCCCGATGCGCCGTCACGGCTGGCTATCAACAGCGCGCAAAACAGTCTAGAAAATGAATTTTGATCCACATAAGGCTTGCTAATGCAACTCGACCCCGCACAGCTGGCCGCTCTTGACGCGGTTCTGTCCCTCGGCTCGTTCGAGGCCGCGGCCGCGCGGCTGAACGTCACGCAATCCGCCATCTCGCAGCGCATTCGCGCGCTCGAGGATCGGGTGGGCACGGCGCTGATCGTGCGCGCCAGCCCCTGCCGCCCCACGCCCGAGGGCGCGCGCCTGGCCCGTCACGCGGCTGACCTGGCGCTGCTGGAATCGCAGCTGGCTGCCGATCTTGGTCAGCCACAAACCGGCACAAGGCTGCGGCTGGCGATCAATGCCGACAGCCTGGCCACCTGGGTCTTGCCCGCGCTGGCGGAAACCGACCACCTGTTCGACATCGTGATCGATGACGAGGCGCATTCCGCCGAGTGGCTGCGCCGGGGCGAGGTCGCCGCGGCCATCACCGCCCGCACCCGCCCCGTTCAGGGCTGTCGCGCCTATCCGCTGGGCCGGCTGCGCTATGTCGCCACCTGCTCGCCCGCCTTTCACGCGCGCTGGTTTGCGCAGGGCGTGACAGCGGATGCCCTGCGCGCGGCCCCGGTTTTGCAATTCAACGAAAAGGACAGCCTCCAGGACAGTTGGCTGGCCCAAATCGCCGGGCAAAGGCTGACGCCGCCCGCGCATCGGCTGGGATCATCCCACGCCTTTATCGAGGCAGCGCAGCTGGGCCTGGGCTGGGGCATGAATCCCGCGCCGCTGGCCGCAGATGCCTTGCGCGCCGGAACGCTGGTGCCCCTGTGCGCCGATGCCACGATGGATGTGCCGCTGACCTGGCAGGTGCGCCGCTTGACGGCCGAGGCGTTCAACGGTTTGACCCGCGCGATCCAACGGGCGGCAAAACGCGGTCTTTTGCCGCCACAGAAGGCAATTGGACAAAGCCGGGGATAAATCGGACCTGAAACCTAAAAAGGGAATTTTTGAGGGAATACCTGTGGATAACCCGGAATTTTTGTTCGAAATGGACAAGTCACTTAGGTCATAAGCTATGGGCAACAGCGCCTTATGCTGGGAGATCTCTACGCAAAAAAACTTACAGCATCACCTTTGGAGCGCCCATCAAGCTACTGATATTAATATATTTTTAACCTTTTCCAAGAAAGCCGGCTGATTTCATCATTTTTGCAGCAAAACCACACGCACCCAAAACGCCCGGTCACAAAATGAAAAAAGCGCCGCAACTTGCGGCGCTGCAATGTTTTTTCGCGTTGGCGCCTTACAGCTGCGCCATGACTTCGTCGCTGGCCTCGAAGTTGGTGGTGACGCGCTGCACGTCGTCGTCATCCTCCAGCGCCTCGATCAGCTTCATCAGCTTTTGCATGCCGTCCAGGTCCAGCTCGGTCGTGGTGGTGGGCTTCCACACCAGCTTGGTCGATTCACTTTCGCCCAGCTCGGCCTCCAGCGCGTTTGACACGTCGTTCAGGTCGGTGTCGGCGCACCAGATCACGTGCCCGTCCTCGCTGCTTTCCACGTCTTCGGCGCCGGCCTCGATCGCGGCCATCATCACGGTGTCGGCGTCGCCCACATCGGCGGGATAGACCACCTCGCCCTTGCGCTCGAACATGAAGCCGACGCTGCCGGTTTCGCCCAGGTTGCCGCCGTTCTTGGAAAAGGTCGACCGCACGTTCGACGCGGTGCGGTTGCGGTTGTCGGTCATCGCCTCGACGATCACCGCCACGCCGTTGGGGCCATAGCCCTCATAGCGGATTTCCTCGTAATCCTCGCCCTCGCCGCCCGTGGCCTTCTTGATGGCGCGTTCGATATTGTCCTTGGGCATGGATTGGCCCTTGGCCTCTTTCACGGCCAGGCGCAGGCGCGGGTTCTTGTCGGGGTCGGGATCGCCCATCTTGGCGGCGATGGTGATTTCCTTGCTCAGCTTGGAAAACAGCTTGGCCCGCACGGCGTCCTGGCGCCCTTTGCGGTGCTGAATATTCGCCCATTTTGAATGGCCTGCCATAGTGCACTCTCCGGGAATTCTTGCGCCCCGCTCTATAGGCGAAAGGCCCGGGCGGGTTCAATCCCCCATGCGCGCGGCAGGATTTGATATATGTCAAGTTAGGTTGACACTTATTTTGTTAGCCTGACGATACACAATAGGGAATCCTGCCATGCGTATCGTCCTTGTTCACCCCAATTACCACTCTGGCGGCGCCGAGATCGCGGGGAACTGGCCGCCCGCCTGGGTCGCCTACCTGGCCGGGCACCTGCGCGATGCGGGCTATAGCGATGTCACCTTTATCGACGCGATGACCAACCACATGGAAGACGGCGAGCTGGCCCAGCGGCTGGCCGCGCTGAACCCCGATGTGGTGGGCGTCACGGCGATCACCCCGTCGATCTACAAGGCCGAAGAGGTGCTGCGCATCGCCCAAACCGCCGCGCCCAACGCGGTGCGGGTGCTAGGCGGTGTGCACGCGACCTTCATGTACAAGCAGGTCCTGTCCGAGGCGCCCTGGGTCGACGTGATCGTGCGCGGCGAGGGCGAAGAGATTTTTACCAACCTCATCACCGCCATCGACCAGGGACGCTGGCCCGACGATCGCAAGAAAATCAAGGGCCTGGCCTTTGCCGAGGGCGATCAGATCGTCGCCACCCCCGCCGCGTCCACGGTGAAAGACCTGGATGCCATCAACCCCGACTGGTCGCTGCTGGAATGGGAGAAATACATCTACATCCCGCTGAACAAGCGCGTCGCCATCCCCAACCTGGCGCGCGGCTGCCCGTTCACCTGCTCGTTTTGCAGCCAGTGGAAATTCTGGCGCGATTACCGCGTGCGCGACCCGCTGAAGGTGGTGGATGAAATCGAGGATCTGGTGGAAAACCACGGCGTCGGCTTTTTCATCCTGGCCGACGAGGAACCCACCATCAACCGCAAGAAATTCATCCAGTTCTGCGAGGAACTGATCCGCCGCGACCTGCCCCGCCGCGTGCAATGGGGCATCAACACCCGCGTCACCGACATCTACCGCGACCGCGAGCTTTTGTCCTTTTACCGCAAGGCCGGGCTGGTGCATGTGAGCCTCGGCACCGAGGCGGCGGCGCAGATGAAGCTGGATACCTTCAACAAGGAAACCAAGGTCGAGGAAAACAAAGAGGCGATCCGCCTGCTGCGCGAGGCCGATATTTTTGTCGAGGCGCAGTTCATCGTCGGGCTGGACAACGAAACGCCCGAAACGCTGGAAGAAACCTACCAGATGGCGTGGGATTGGCAGCCGGATTTGGCCAACTGGTCGATGTATACGCCCTGGCCCTTCACGCCACTGTTCCAGGAATTGCGTGACCAGGTCGAGATCTTCGATTTCTCGAAATACAATTTCGTCACGCCCATCATGAAACCCGCCGCCATGACGCGGGGCGAGTTGCTGGACGGTGTGATGAAGAATTACCGCCGCTTCTACATGAAAAAGGCGCTGTTCCATTATCCCTGGCGCGGCACAGGCTATCGCCGCCGTTACCTGCTGGGCTGTCTCAAGGCATTCCTGAAGGCCGGTGTGGGGCGCACCTTCTATGACCTGGGCAAAGCGGGCTATTGGGGCCCGCAGACCAAGGGATCGGTCGATTTCCATTTCGACGAGACGAAAACCATCGCCGAGGCGCAGATGGAGGATTGGGAGGCCGCCGCCGACCGTGCCGCCCGCGCGGCTGAGCGGCGCGAGGCCGTGCGCAATCAGGGCAAGGCCCGCGCCGAAGAGCGCAGCGCGCTGAAGATGCCCGAAGATGCCGGCCAGGTCATGGCCTGCGGTGGTGGCAAGGAACAGATGGATGCTTGATCATGCCGGCCTCTCCGGGGGCCGGATCGGCCCCAATGCGCTGATGCAGCTGGCACCGGTGCTTGACCGCATGGTGGGCGAAGCGGCGCGGCGCGATCTGTTCGCGGCGCACGGGCTGATGGCGGTGCCGGATGGCAGCGCCATGATCGACGAGGGGCTGGTTGCCGCCATTCACCAAGATATGCGCCTGCGCCACCCGGCCCAGGCGCGTGCAATGGCGCGCGCGGCGGGTCTGGCCACGGGCGACTATATCCTGGCCAATCGCATCCCTGCCCCGGCACGCATGGTGTTGCGCGCCCTGCCCGCGCCCTTGGCGGCGCGGATGCTGACCCGGGCGATCACCGCCCATGCCTGGACATTCTGCGGCACCGGCGCGCTGACCGCCCATCCCGGCCACCCCACGGTGTTCGAGATCACCGACAACCCCGTGGTGCGCGGCGAATTGCGCCCGCGCCCGATCTGCGACTGGCATGCCGCCGTGTTCGAGCGGCTGTTCGCCACGCTGGTGCATCCAAAGGCCCGCGCGCGCGAAACCACCTGCTGCGCCATGGGCCATGCCGCCTGCCGGTTCGAGCTGCGCTGGCGATAGCCCCCCCGTGACGAGCCGGGTCAAACGGTCTACACCTGCGCTATGACCCAAGACCAGATCATCCTTTTCGCCCTATTCGCCGGCGTCTTTGCCATGCTGATATGGGGGCGCTTACGCTATGATATCGTTGCGTTTTCCGCCCTTCTGATCGGGGTCGTCCTGGGTGTGGTGCCCACCGATCAGGCGTTTTCCGGGTTTGGCCACCCGGCCACGCTGGTGGTGGCGCTGGTGCTGGTCGTGTCCACCGGGCTGATGCGCTCGGGCGCGGTGGGCCTGATCACCCGCACGCTGGTCGACAGTTCGCGCAGCCTTGGCCGCCATATCACCATCATCGGCACGGTGGGCGGTGTGCTGTCGGCCTTCATGAACAACGTGGCGGCACTGGCGCTGCTGATGCCGGTGGATATTCAGACCGCCCGCAAGGCCGGGCGCAGCCCCTCGATGTCGCTGATGCCGCTGTCCTTTGCCACCATCCTGGGGGGCATGGCCACGCTGATCGGCACGCCACCCAATATCATCATCGCCTCTATCCGCGGCGACAGGCTGGGCGAGCCGTTCCGCATGTTCGATTTCGCCCCGGTGGGCGCACTGACGGCATTGATGGGGCTGATCTTTGTGGCCACCATCGGCTGGCGGCTGATTCCCCAGCGCGAGGATGCGATCGCCCACGCCAGCGATTTCGCCCCCTACATCGCCGAGCTGACCGTGCCCGAGGGGTCGGACCTGGTGGGCCGCCGCGTGGCCGAGTTGATAGACGAGGCCGAAAAGGCCGATGTGGCGATCATCGGCCTGGCGCGCGACGGCAAGCGCCTGTATGGCAGCGCCCGCAACACCGAATTGCGCGCCGAGGACGCGCTGGTGATCGAGGCCGCGCCCGACGCGCTGGACGAGTTTCGCAGCGCCATGAACCTCGCCTTTTCCGACAAATCGCGCGAGGAACAGCTGCGCGCCGATGGCGAGGGGCTGGACCTGCTGGAACTGGTGGTGCCCGCAGACGCCCGCATCGCCGGCAAGACGGCGCAATCGGTGGGGCTGGCCTGGCGGCAGCGCGCGGTTCTGCTGGGCATTTCGCGCCAGGGCAAGCGGATCACCAGCCAGGTGCGCAAAACCACGATCAAACAGGGCGACATCCTGCTGGTGCTGGTCCCGCGCGATCGCAGCGCCGAGGTGATCGACTGGCTGGGCTGTCTGCCTTTGGCCAATCGCGGCCTTGCCGTGACCGAGGACAGCAAGACCTGGGCCGCCATCGGCCTTTTCGCGGGCGCCGTGGCGCTGGCCAGCTTCGGCTTGTTGTATCTGCCCATCGCGCTGGGGATCGTGGTGGTGGGCTATGCGCTGTTGCGCATCGTGCCGCTGGCCGAGCTTTACGACAGCATCGAATGGCCGGTGATCGTTCTGCTGGGCTCGATGATCCCACTGGGCGCCGCGCTGGAAGAGGCAGGCGGCACCGCCCTGATCGCCGGCGGGCTGGTGGGCCTGACCGACGGCTGGCCCGCATGGGCCATCCTGACGGTGCTGATGGTCGTCACCATGACCCTGTCGGACGTGTTGAACAACACGGCCACGGCCATCGTGGCCGCGCCCGTCGGCATCCAGATGGCGCAATCCCTGGGCGTCTCGCCCGACCCCTTCCTGATGGCGGTGGCGGTGGCGGCCAGCTGCGCGTTCCTGACGCCCATCGGGCACAAGAACAACACGCTGGTGCTGGGCCCCGGCGGCTATCGCTTTGGCGACTATTGGCGCATGGGCCTGCCGCTGGAAATCATCGTGATCGCCGTGTCGGTGCCGCTGATCCTCCTGTTCTGGCCGCTTTAAGCGGCGTCAGAACGGAAAGAAGAACGGGATCAACGCCGAGGCCAACACCCCCATGCTCAGGTTCAGCGGCACGCCCACGCGCAGGAAATCGGTGAACTTGTAGCCCCCCGGCCCATAGACCAGCATATTCGTCTGATAGCCGATGGGCGTGGCGAAACTGCAGCTGGCCGCGACCATCACCGCCACCACGAGGGGCCGCGGATCAACCCCCATCGCCTGCGCCAGGCCAATGGCGATGGGCGTGATCACCACCGCCACCGCGTTGTTGCTGACCATCTCGGTCAGAACGCTGGTCAGCAGGTAGATCGCCCAGACGATCAGGAAGGGCGGCAGCGCCGACAGGCCCGGCGCGATGGCGTTCACGATCAGCGCCACGGCGCCGGTATGCTCCAACGCCGCGCCGATGGCCAGCATGGCGAAAATCAACGCCAGCAGGCGACCATCGACAAAGGAAAACGCCTCGTCCGCGTCGATGCAGCGGGTCAGCAGCACGATGGCCACCGCGATCACCGCCAACGGCAACAGCGGCGCCACGCCCAGACCCGCCAGCGCCACCACGCCCACCAGCGCCGCCACCGCCAGCGGCGCATGACCGCGCCGGAAAGCCCGCGCCGAGGGGTGGCTGACATCCACCAGGTCCATTTCCTGCGCCAGGCGCTGGATGTCCTCGGGGGCGCCCTCCAAAAGCAGCGTGTCGCCCACGCGCACCACCAGCTCGTCCAGTTGCCGGCCGATATTCTGGTTCCGCCGATGCACCGCCAGCGGATAGACCCCGAACCGCCGCCGCAGACGCAGCGCACCCAGCCGCCGCCCCACCATCTTGGCGCCCGGGGTGATCAGCACCTCGACCGTGGTGGTTTCCACCGCGCTGATCTGGTCGACGCGTTTCAGGCTTTTGTTGCGCTGCAGGCTTAGCAGCTCGGTCATCTGGGTGCGCAACACCACGCGGTCGCCCACCTCCAACGTCACGCCCTGAAGGTTGCGCCGCAGCGACTGGTCGCCGCGAATCACGTCGATCAGGCGCACGCCCTCGCGCTTGAACAACTGCACGCCCGTCACCTCGCGCCCGATCAGGTCGCTGTCGGGGGGGATGACCGCCTCGGTAAAGAATTTCATCTTCGACCGGTCCGACAGCATGGTGGCCATGCTGTCACGTTCGGGCAGCAAAAGCGGGCCGATCACGCTCAGATAGATCATGCCCCAGATCACCAGCACGATGGCCAATGGCGTGACTTCGAAAATCGAAAACGCCTGCAACCCGTTGGCCCGCGCGACGCCGTCCACCAACAGGTTGGTCGAGGTCCCGATCAGCGTCAGCGTGCCCCCCATGATCGCCGCGTAACTCAACGGGATCAGGAACTTGCTGGCCGACTGGTCCAGCGTGCGCGCCAGTTGCACGAAGACCGGGATCATCACCACCACCACTGGCGTGTTGTTCATGATGGCCGAGGCGACGATGACAAAGGCGATCAGCATGGCGATGGCAAGGCGCGGATTGCTTTGGGCATGCCGGTCGGCATAAGCGGTAAAGGCATCCAGCGCCCCGGTGCGCACCAGCGCCCCCATCACGATGAACATCGTGGCGATGGTCCAGGGCGCGGGGTTCGATAGCACCGCCAGCGCACTGTCATAGGGCACAAGGCCCAGCACCAGCATCAGGGCCGCGCCCCCGATCGCCACGACCTCGGTCGGATACCATTCCTTGACGAACAGCACGAACATCGCCAGCACGGTGCCCAGCGCCAGAACCGCCTGGGCCGTCTGGGAAAACTGAAATAGCTCCATCGCCGCGCTCCCCGTGCCGCCCGCGCCTTACCGCGTGCCAGTTTCGCCGATGCCCCCACCCGGGGCAAGAGGGCCAGAACGCCGCGGCTGCACCAGGAACAGCCCCAGCAACATCAGCGCCAGCGCCGCCCATATGAACGGCGAATAGCGCTCGCCCAAAATCCACATCGCCCAGATCATGCCAAAGCCGGTGACCAGGTAACTGACCTGCACCGCAAAGACCGACCCGGCCCGCCCAACCAGCCAGACATACCCGGTGTATACGGCCGCATGGATCAGCGACGACGCGACAAGCGCCCATTCCGGCGCGCCCAATGGCCAGCGCGGCGCGATCCACTGGCCCGACAGAACGGCCAGCGGCAGCGCCAGCACCGTCCCCAGCGCCGAGGCCCAGAACAACAACTGCAACGGGTCCAGCCCCGCGGTGCCCCAGCGCGCCACCATGTTGCCCTCGAACGCATAACAAAGCGGCGCGATCAGCCCCAGCGGGATGAACAGCGCCATGCCCGGATCGGGCAGGCTGGCGTCGGGTCCGACCAACAGCCAGACCGCTGCCAACCCCAGCGCCAGGCCCAGAAGGCGCTGATGGCTGAACCGGTCGACCCCCAGCGCCAGCGCAATGGGAAAGGCCATCATCGGCACCAGGGACAAAAGGATCGACATGACACCGGCCGGCAGCTGGGCATAGGCGGCATAGCTGGCACTGTTCGGCACCAGCGTGCCGGTCAGCGCGATGACCAGCGCCCAGGCCAGCGCCCCGCGCCGCACCCGCAGCGCCCGGCCCGTCGCCAGGCACAGCGCCCCCAGCACGGCGGCGGAAATGACCAATTGCCAGAAAATCAGCCCCAGCGGCCCGTACCCGGTGCTGACCGCGATTTTGCTCAACGGACCGGTCAGGCCCCAGCCCGCGCCGATCACCACCAGCGCGGCGAACAGCCCCGCCCATTCCCTCCGGCTCACGGGCCGGCCTGCGGCAGATGCCCGCCCTGGCGCACCATCTCGATCCGCGTGGCGCGGCCGGTCTTGTCGTCGGTTTCGATATAGACGCCCGACAGGGTCGCCTCGCCCAGTGCGGGGGTAAATCGCCCCTTGCCCATGCCCGTGACAAAGCGGCGCATCGGCTCGGCCTTGTCCATCCCGATGACCGAGTTGTAATCGCCGCACATCCCCGCATCCGACAGCAGCGCCGTGCCCCCCGGCAAGATCTGCGCATCCGCCGTGGGCACATGGGTGTGCGTGCCCACCACCAGGCTGGCACGCCCGTCGCAGAAATGGCCCATGCCCATCTTTTCGCTGGTCGCCTCGCAATGCATGTCGACCACCGTGGCCTGCACCGCGCCACCCAACGGATGCGCGCGCAACACCGCGTCGATGGCCGAAAACGGATCGTCAAAAGCCCGCTTCATGAACACCTGCCCCAGCACCTGCGCCACCAGCACCTTGCGACCGCGCCCGTCCTGGAACACCCGCGCGCCGCGCCCTGGCGCCTGCTTGGCATAGTTCAGCGGCCGGATGATGCGCGTCTCGCCCTCGATCGCCTGCAGCATGTCCTTCTGGTCGAAGGCGTGATCGCCCAGCGTCACGCAATCGGCGCCAGCCTCGAACAACAGCTTCGCATGCGCCGCGGTCAGCCCGGCGCCGTTGCTGGCATTCTCGCCATTCACGATCACGAAATCCAGCTTCCAGGCGTCGCGCAGCCCCGGCAGCCGCTCGCTCACGGCGGCGCGCCCCGCGCGGCCCATCACATCGCCCAGGAAGAGGATCTTCATGACAGCTTCCTCTCTCCAAAAATATCCCGGGGAGTTTGAGAGGCAGAGCCCCTCATCCCCGAGGCCCGGCACGGGCCGAGATACCCAGCGCGCGCCGCAGGCGCGCACCGATGGGTCACAGGTTCTCGGGCTGGGGCATGCCCAGCACGTGATACCCGCCATCCACGTGGATCACCTCGCCCGAGGTAAAGGCACCCGCATCCGAGGCCAGCCAGACGGCGGTGCCCCCCACCGCCTCCAGCGTCGCGTTCGACCGCAAGGGCGCGTTCGCCTCGGTGTGCTTGTAGGTCTTGCGCGCGCCCCCGATGGCCGCACCGGCCAGGGTTTTCATCGGCCCGGGGCTGATCGCGTTCACGCGGATGCCATCGGGGCCCAGGTCATTGGCCAGGTAGCGCGTCGTCGCCTCCAGCGCTGCCTTCGCCACGCCCATCACGTTGTAATTCGGCACAACCCGGTTCGACCCCTGGTAGGTCAGCGTCAGCATCGTGCCGCCATGCTCGCGCATCAGCGGATAGGCCCGCCGCGCCACCTCGATGAAGCTGTAGGCCGAGATATCCAGGCTGTGCTTGAAATTGTCGCGACTGGTGTTGATGAACCGCCCCGTCAGCTCGGACTTGTCGGAATAAGCAATCGCATGAACCAGGAAATCGATCGTCGGCCACCGCTCCCCCAGCTCGGCAAAGGCGCGGTCCAGCGTGGCGTCATCGGTCACATCGCAATCGACCGTGAAATCGCTGCCCACGCTTTCCGCCAGCGGCTCCAGCCGCTTGCCGAACGCCTCGCCCTGATAGGTAAAGGCCAGTTCGGCCCCCGCCTCGGCCATCGCCTTGGCAATGCCCCACGCGATGGAGCGGTCGTTCGCCACCCCCATGATCAGGCCGCGCTTGCCCTCCATCGTGTTTCCCATGCTCACCTTACCCGTGATATCTGGACAGGATCATCGACCCGTTCGTGCCACCAAAGCCGAACGAGTTCGTCATCACCGAATCGAGCCCGGCATTCTCCACCAGCGATGTCGCGATCTCCTGGGGCTTCAAAGCCGGGTCCAGCGTGTCGACATTGATCGAGGGGATGATGAAATCATGCTCCAGCGCCAGCAGGCAGTAAATCGCCTCCTGCGCGCCGGTCGCGCCCTGGCTGTGGCCGGTCATCGACTTGGTGGAACTGACGGGCGGCGTGCTGCCCTCGCCAAAGACGCGCCGCACCGCCTCGATCTCGCCCACATCGCCCACGGGGGTCGAGGTGCCATGCGCGTTGATATAGCTGACGGTGCGATCCTCGGGCAGGGTCTGCAACGCCAGGCGCATCGCCCGCTCGCCGCCCTCGCCGCTGGGCGCCACCATGTCATGCCCGTCGCTGGTGGCGGCGAACCCCGTCACCTCGGCATAGATCTTGGCGCCGCGCGCTTTCGCGTGCTCCAGATCCTCCAGAACGACAATGCCACCACCGCCGCCAATCACGAACCCGTCGCGATCCGCGTCGAAGGCGCGGCTGGCGCGCTCCGGCGTGTCGTTGAACTTCGACGACATCGCCCCCATCGCGTCGAACAGGCACGACAGGGTCCAGTCCAGCTCTTCACCGCCGCCCGCGAACATCACGTCCTGCTTGCCCATCATGATCTGCTCCGCCGCGTTGCCGATGCAATGCAGGCTGGTCGAGCAGGCCGAGGTGATCGAGTAATTGATGCCCTTGATCTGGAACGCGGTCGACAGGTTCGCGCTGATCGTGGACGACATGCATTTCGGCACCGCGAAGGGCCCAATCCGCTTGGGGCTGCCCTTTTCCAGCACCGTCTGATGCGCCGCCAGCAT
>JAASTF010000363.1 GCA_021767525.1 Paracoccaceae bacterium | reverse complement strand
CTGACCTCGGCGCCGCGGGTATAGGGCACCACGCAGAAGGCGCAGAACTTGTCGCAGCCTTCCTGAACGGTCAGGAACGCGGTAGGGCCGCGCTTGGCCTTGGGGCGCTGTTTCAGGATCTCGAACTTGTCCTCGACCGGGAAATCGGTGTCGAGCGCCTTTTCCCCATGCCCGGCCTTCGCCTCCATCTCGGGCAGGCGGTGATAACTTTGCGGGCCGACGACCAGGTCGACCATCGGCTGGCGGCGCATGATCTCGGCGCCCTCGGCCTGGGCCACGCAGCCGGCTACGCCGATCTTGAGATCGGGCTTGGCGGCCTTCAGACCCTTGAAGCGGCCAAGCTCGGAATAGACCTTTTCGGCGGCCTTTTCACGGATGTGGCAGGTGTTGAGCAGGATCATGTCTGCCTCATCGGCACTGTCGGTCGTGACATAGCCCTGCCCGCCCAGCGCCTCGGCCATGCGTTCGCTGTCATAGACGTTCATCTGACAGCCATAGGTCTTGATATACAGCTTCTTGGCGTCACCCATAATGCCGGCCTTTTCCTGGTCGCGTCGTGCGCGCTCGTATAACAGAACAGGGCCACCTTGCAATGCGGGGCGAATTGTCCGAATTTCGGCGACAATCAAGAAGAAGGGCGGGCCAGCCTATGCGCTTTGGATCGTTGAGCGAATTCCTGACCAAGGGAGAGGCAGTGCTGGCCAAGGGGCCGGTGGCGCTGATTTTCGCCGAGGACGAGATCGAAGTGGACAGCACCCTGCGCCACCACCTGAGCTGCGGGTTCAAGGCGGTCGTGCTGTTCGCGCAGCCGGGATTGGACCTGGCCCCCGACGTGGCCGAGCGCATCACCGTGGTCACGTATGACACGCTGGCCGATGGCGCGCTTTTTCGGGCGGTCAACGCGGTGATCGAAAAGGCGCCGGGGCTGTGGTTGTATTACTGCTACAACGCCGAATACCTGTTCTACCCGTTCTGCGAGACGCGCACGATCGGCGAGATGCTGACCTTTCACGGCGAAGAGCGGCGCGATGCGATGCTGACCTATGTGATCGATCTGTATGCCGGCGATCTTTATGCGCATCGGGACGCCGTTTCGCTGGAAGATGCGCATCTGGACAAATCCGGATATTACGCGCTTGCCCGCAACGATCCAGCCACCAAACAGCCGCGCGAACGGCAGCTGGATTTCTTCGGCGGGCTGCGCTGGCGGTATGAAGAGCATATCCCCGCCCCGCGGCGCAAGATCGACCGGATCGCCCTGTTCCGTGCCGCGCCCGGCGTGGCCCTGCGCGAGGATCACACGTTCACCGACGAGGAATACAACACCTATGCCTGCCCGTGGCATCACAACCTGACGGCGGCGATCTGTTCGTTCCGGACCGCCAAGGCGCTGAAGCGCAATCCCGGATCGACATTCGATATCGAAACCTTTCGCTGGCACAACTCGGTGCCCTTCGAGTGGCATTCGCGGCAATTGCTGGATCTTGGCCTGATGGAACCCGGCCAATGGTTCTGAGCCGGGCGTGACCCGGCGGAGCGGGCTTGCGCCCGCGCAGCATGTGCATCGCTGGCGCGATGCGGGTTGAGGGGCGCTGCCCCTCAAACGCCCCGGAGTTTACCCGGCAAGATGAAGTCAGACAGGCCGTGTGCGCAGGAAGAGGTAAAGCGGCAGACCGCAGCTGACCCCGATGCAGAAGGTTGCCGGGATGGCGACCAGCGCCGTCCAGTTGCGGCGCGTCGCGACCTCTGCCACGATCCAGACGGTCAGGGCGATTGCGGCTATGGTCAGATCCCAGGTCAGCCCGGTGGTCGAGGCGTTGACATACCATGCGTCGATCAGGCCCGAGAGGCCGGTGCCTGTTTCCATCATATAGCTGACGAAATAGTACATCGGGTGGATGGCGCCCCAGATGGCAAGGCCCAGATATATCAGGCGCAGCGGCGACATGTCAGTAGGTCTTGGTGACGCCGAACCGCGCCTCGCCGCTGATCGTCAGGCCGGTTTGCGGAGTCATCTCGGGCGCGCCGGGGCGCTGCGGTTCGCCATCTGCGCCGCATGCAGCCAGCGCGACAAGCGCCAGGATCAGGGCGATCGGTTTCATGGCAACACCTTTTTCCAGCGGTCGATCTGAGCGCGCACCTGCTCGGGCGCTGTCCCGCCATAGGATGTGCGCGAGGCGACCGAGTTTTCAACCCCAAGCACAGAGAACACATCGTCGGTGATGGCATCATGCACCGATTTCATGTCGTCGAGTGTCAGGTCGGGCAGATCGCAGCCCTTGCGCTCGGCCAGGGCGACAAGGCTACCGGTGACGTGATGCGCATCGCGGAACGGCATGTTCAAAACGCGCACCAGCCAATCGGCCAGGTCGGTGGCCGTGGAAAATCCAGACCCGGCGGCAGCGGCCAGGCTGTCGCGATTGGCGGTCATGTCGCGCACCATCCCCTCCATCGCGGCGAGTGCCAGCATCAGGTTGTCGGCGGCGTCGAACACCTGTTCCTTGTCTTCCTGCATGTCCTTGGAATAGGCCAGCGGCAGTCCCTTCATCACCGTCATCAGGGCGACATTGGCCCCGAAGATGCGCCCGATCTTGGCGCGGATCAGTTCGGCCGCGTCGGGGTTTTTCTTTTGCGGCATGATGGACGAGCCGGTGGAAAACCTGTCGGACAGGGTGACGAACCGGAATTGCGCGCTGGACCAGATCACCAGTTCCTCGGCAAAGCGCGACAGGTGCATCGCGCAGATGCTGGCGGCGGCCAGGAATTCCAGCGCGAAGTCGCGGTCGCTGACCGCGTCCAGGCTGTTGGCCGCGGGCCGGTCGAACCCCAGCGCCTTGGCGGTCATGTGCCTGTCGATCGGGAAAGACGTGCCGGCCAGGGCGGCCGCGCCCAGCGGACTTTCGTTCATGCGCGCGCGGGCATCGCGGAACCGGCCCATGTCGCGGCCGAACATTTCCACATAGGCCATCATGTGGTGACCCCAGGTGACGGGCTGCGCGGTTTGCAGATGGGTAAAGCCGGGCATGACCCAATCGGCGCCGGCCTCGGCCTGCACCAGCAGCGCGCGGATCAGCGCCTCGAGCCCCTGGATCGCGGCGTCGATCTGATCACGCACCCACAGTTTGAAGTCGGTGGCGACCTGGTCATTGCGCGAACGGCCCGTGTGCAGGCGGCCCGCCGGTTCGCCGATCAGCTCTTTCAGGCGCGCCTCGACATTCATGTGAATGTCTTCGAGGGCTGCGGAAAACTGAAACGTTCCGCCCTCGATCTCTGACAAAACGGTGAGCAGCCCTTCCCGGATCGCCT
>JAASTF010000362.1 GCA_021767525.1 Paracoccaceae bacterium | reverse complement strand
GCGCCGTGATCTTCGGCTTGGGTCTTTCAAACGCCGGGCCGAAGGGATAGGTCGGAACAAACTGACAGGAAGCCGCAGATGTCGCTTTTCGGGAAACTCAAGAACCGTCTTTTCAAATCCTCGCAAAAGCTCGAGGAGGGGTTGGATGCGATCGTTGCCGATGGCGGCACGGCCGAGCCCGAACAGCCCGAGCCGGAAACGCCCGGCCCCGATACGACGCCCGAACCCGCGCCGCGGCCCGACCCGGCGCCGCAGCCCGGGCCCACCCCGCAGCCCGAGCCAACGCCCGATCCGGGCCCGCAGCCGCATCCCGATCCGGCGCCCGAAACCCCGCCCGCGCCGCCGCCCGAGGCGCCAAAGCCAGATCTGCCGCAAGAAGTGCCCGAGCCACCGGCCGAGCAGCCGCAAGACACTCCGCAAGAGCTGCCCGTGAACGACCCGGGCCCGCAGCCCGACGCGCCGCAGAAGCCAGAGCCTGCGCGCGAAACCCCCGCGCCCACCCCGGTCGAGGCGCCGGCCCCCGCGCCCGAAGCGCCGCCCGCACCGCCCCCGCAAGAGGTGCCGCCGCCGGATGAAACCGCGCCCGACGCCGTGCAACCTGCCATTCCCGACAACCTGCCGGACGAGGCGGCAGGCGCCGGGGCCGCGGCGCGCCCGGGCCTACTGGGCCGCCTGCTGGGCCGTGGCGGTGGGGCTGCGGCGCCCAAGCGCGAGGTGGTGCGCCGCGCGCTGGACGACGACATGCTGGAACAGCTCGAAGAGCTGCTGATCGCCTCGGATATGGGGGTGGATACGGCGCTGCGCGTCACCGCCAACATGGCCGAGGGGCGCTTCGGCAAACGACTGTCGACTCAGGAAATCAAGGAAATCCTGGCCCGGGAAATCGCCCGCGTGCTGGATCCGGTCGCGCGCCCCATGCCGCTTTATCCCAAGAAGCCGCAGGTCGTTCTGGTGGTGGGCGTGAACGGATCGGGCAAGACGACGACGATCGGCAAGCTGGCCAGCCAGTTCAAGGCCGCGGGAAAGAACGTTGTGATCGCGGCGGGCGACACCTTCCGCGCCGCGGCGGTCGAACAGTTGCAGGTTTGGGGCGACCGCGCGGGCGTGCCGGTGTTGACCGCGGCGCAAGGCTCGGACCCGGCCAGCCTGGCCTTCGACGCCATGACCAAGGCCGAGGCCGAGGGCGCCGACCTTTTGCTGATCGACACGGCGGGCCGGCTGCAGAACCGCAAGGACCTGATGGAAGAGCTGGCCAAGATCGTCCGGGTGATCCGCAAGAAAGACCCCGAGGCGCCGCATAACACGCTTTTGGTGCTGGACGCGACGACCGGCCAGAACGCGCTGAGCCAGGTCAAGACTTTCCAAGAGCTGGCCGATGTATCGGGCCTTGTGATGACCAAGCTGGACGGCACCGCCAAGGGCGGCGTACTGGTGGCGCTGGCCGACAAGTTCGGCTTGCCCATCCACGCCATCGGCGTGGGCGAACAGATTGACGACCTGGCCCCGTTCGACCCCGAGGAATTCGCCGCCGCGTTGACGGGGCTGGACCGCGCGACCGGGTAGGACACGCCTATTTGCCGGCAACCTCTTCGATCTTGGCGATCAGGAACAGGACCGCCAGCACCAGCGCGGTGCTCATCGCCGCCAGCGGGATCTGGCCCGCCCCGCAGGCCATCCCGATTGCGCCGCTCAGCCACAGCGCAGCACCGGTTGTGACATTGTGCACCTCGCCATGAGAGGTGAATATCAACCCCGCGGCCAGGAAGGCGACACCGGCGGTGACCGCCTCGATCAGGCGCAACGGATCGACCCGCAGGGCCGGCTCGTCGGCAAAGGTCACGCCCGAAAGCTGCTGACTGATCAGGATGAACAGGCAGGCGGCGATCGACACCAGGATCTGCGTGCGCAATCCGGCCGGTTTGCCGCGATGTTCGCGCTCGATCCCGACAAGCGCCCCCAGCGCCATCGCCGCGATCAGCCGCGTGGCCGAGATCAGCGGAGACACTGCGGGGAACGACCCGTCGAGCTCGTTCATGATCGTGTCCAGCATGGCCTCTCTCCTGCCGGGTGCGCGGAATTGCGCCCGTGCGACAAGCAAACCGACGCGCGCCGCTTTTGTTCCGCCCGACGCGCCAAGGCAGGGGCGGGGCACGATTTCCCGAAATGGGAAATCGTCATGAAAATCGTCTGCGATTTTCATACCGGCGCGGCCCATGCCGCAGCGCCTTGACCTTGCCCCGCCAACGGGTGTTTGTCTGTGCCTTGCGCGCGCGGCCCTGAGTCGCGCCGGCCAACCCGAACCGCAGGAGCCCGCCCTTGCCCGCAGCCGCCGCCATGCTGGAAATTCGCCGCACCACCGAGATCACGGTAGAACCCGAGGGCATCTGGGCCCTGCTGGAAACCGACCGGCTGGAGCCGGTGCAAGACGAGGGCTGGCCGGAAGAGCGCCACCTGCTTGGCGAATGCGTGATGCTGGACGGTGCGCGCGCGGTGGGGTTCGGTCGCGTCATCTGGGACGCGCATACCGACGATTTGCCGCGCGTGATCGACCTGGCATTCTTGCCCGTATTTCGTCAGCCTTTCTTTATCGAAACGCTGGAGCAGGAACTGATCGCCGAATACGCCACCGAGGCCGAGGGCGGCGAGGTGGTGCGGGGCCATGACGGGCGGTTGATCGACATCACCCGCGCCGCCCGCGGCGAGGGGCGGCATATGGCCGCCCTGGGGCAACGTCGCCCGCGCGCATGACCGAGTGGCTTTCGGGCATCGAAGGCACCGAGGCCGGCAACCGGCTGGCGATGATCCTGGCGCTGACGGCCGCCTTTCTGCATGCCGCCTTCGGTGCGCTGCAAAAGGGGCGGCATGATCCCTGGCTGTCGCGCGGATCGACCGACCTGTTCTATGGCCTGATCGCCGCGCCTTTCGCCCTGTTCGTCGTGCCCTGGCCCGAGCCGCATATGTGGCCGATTTTCGTGGTCGTGTTCATCATCCACACCGCCTACAAGTTCCTGCAGGCGATGGCCTATTCGCGCGGTGCCTTTACCGTGGTCTACCCGGTGGTGCGCGGCACCGGGCCGCTTTTTACGGTGATCGGCGCCTATTTCCTGTTCGGCGAGCGGTTCACGGCCATCCAGTGGGCCGGCGTGGGCGTTTTGCTGGCGGGTATCTACGGCCTGGCACTTTATAACCTGCGTCACCTGGTCGAGGCACGCGAAACGCTTGTGCCGGCGCTGGGCTTGGCGGTGCTGACGGGCCTCTTTGTGGCGCTTTACACCACGTACGACGCCTACGGTATTCGCGCGACGGC